>NZ_CAXQBR010000094.1 GCF_964222135.1 Euzebya sp. | reverse complement strand
CGCGATCTGGGCGTCCTGACCCACGAACGCCCCCAACCCGTCATCGACCAGCACCGCCAGATCCGTCGGGTCGATCGCCCCCAGCACCTCATCCAGCTCGCTCAGCACGTCCTGCAGCTCGACCACCTGGTCCGGGTCGTCGATGCTGCCGCCGTCGGCGATGAAGGGCCCCTCGGCCAGCGGGCCGTCGGGGCGGATCTCGATCTGCTTCTCGCCGAGGAGGGTCTTGCCGGTGACCGCGATGGTGGCGTCCTCGGGGACCTGCAGGTCGGGTTCGAGGACCAGCTCGATCACCGCCCGCAGCTCGTCGTCCAGCCGGATCTCCCCGACCTCGCCGACGATCACGCCGCGCAGCACCACGTCGCTGCCGCTGATGACCCCCTGGCCGGTCTCGCCGAGGGTGACCCAGATGCGGTACTGCTCGTCGAAGGCGCCTTGCGCGAAGCGGGTGCCGAGGAAGCCCGCCACGGCGATGACGGCGGTGACGACCAGCCCGATCAGGGCCTTCAGGGCGAATGGGGGGTTGCGCACGGCGGAGGAGACCTACCCGATCGGACTGCGGCGGGACCGTCGCCGGGTCTGGTGCAGCGGGGTCTGGTGCACCCTACAGGCCGGCCAGGTAGGCCAGCAGGGTCCGCACGCCGAAGCCGGTCCCGCCGGTCGCCAGGTAGCTGTCGTCGGGGTCCTCGCGGAACGACGGACCGGCGATGTCGAGGTGCGCCCAGGGCCGGCCGGCGGTGAAGTGGCGGAGGAACAGCCCCGCGGTGATCGACCCGGCGTGGCCCGCCTTGCCGATGTTCTTCAGGTCCGCGACGGGGGACTTGAGCGTCTCGGCGTACCGCTCGACGAGCGGGAGCGGCCAGATCTGCTCACCGGCGGCGTTCGCGGCGGACTGCAGGTCGTTGATCAGCCCCTCGTCGGTGCCCATCAGCGCGGCCACGTCGTCGCCGAGCGCGACGACCTGCGCCCCCGTCAGCGTCGCCAGGTCGATCATGACGTCGGGCTCGGACTCCGCCCCGTAGGCCAGCGCGTCGGCCATGACCAGGCGCCCCTCGGCGTCGGTGTTCAGCACCTCGACGGTCGTCCCGCCCCGGTGGACAAGCACGTCGCTCGGTCGGGTCGCGGTGCCCGACGGCATGTTCTCCGCGAGCGCGCACAGACCGGTCACCTTGGCCTTGACGCCGACGGCCTTGCAGGCGCTGAGGGCGGCAGCCACGGCGGCGGCGCCGGCCATGTCGGACTTCATCGTCAGCATGGACTTCCACGGCTTCAGGCTGAGCCCGCCGGAGTCGAACGTGATGCCCTTGCCGACCAGGACGACGTGGGTGTCCCAGCCCTCGGGCTCGTAGACCATCTCCACCAGGCGCGGCGGCTCGCTGGAGCCCCGTCCGACGCCGAGGATGCCCCCGAACCCCCCGTCGGCGAGGGCCTGCTCGTCGAACGTCGTGACCGTGACGTCCCCGTCGGCGACCAGCGCGGCCATCCGCTCGGCGAGGGCCGGCGGCCGCTTGTCCGCCGGGGGCGTGTTGACCATGTCACGGGCCGCGGCCACAGCGGCCACGACCACGCCCGCCCGCGCGACCGCGGCGGCGGCGTCAGCGCCGTCGGCGACCACGGTCAGCCCGGTCACCGCCGGGGCCTCGTGCGGCTTCTTGCGGTGCTCGGTGTAGGCGTAGGCGCCGAGGCCCGCGCCCTCGGCGACGGCCTGGACGCGGGCGGCGTCCGCCCCGTCCCCCGCGGCGATCGCGATCGAGGCGCCCTTCGGCGCGTTGCGCACCGCGGTGCCGGCGGCGCGGCGGAGCGCCTCGGCATCCGGATCCGCCCCGGCGCCCACCACGACGAGCAGGCGACCGCGCTCGGGCGCGGCGACGGGGATGCGCGCGACCTCCCTGGCCTCACCGGTGACGTCGACTGCCGCGACCGCGGCGGCGACGTCGGTCCCGAGCGCGTCGGACAGCGGGCCGAGGACCGCGTCCCTCGCCTCGGCGTCGGCCGGGATCAGCACGGCGATCGCGTCGGTGCCGGCAGCGGTCAGCGGGCCTGCAGAGTGCTGGATGGAGATGGTCACCCCGCGCAGGCTAGCGGGCGCCGGGCACCGCCTCCGACTCGTGTCGATGGCTCGGACCGCCGCGGCACTACACTCGGCCACGCCGTGAGCCAGCACCACACCCCGGTCAGCGCACCGGACTACGAGCCCGTCGCCGTCGACCTGCGCGACTACGTCCAGTTCGACCTCGACCTGCCGGCCGGCCGACGGGTGGTCGCCACCGATGTGGTGGCCCTCGACCTGATCTGCCTCGAGCCCCAGCAGGTCCTCGAGGCGCGGACCTTCACCACGGCCGACGCCGTCTACACGGTGCTCGGCGGCAGGGCCTGGGTCGTGACCGACGACGCAGAGGTCACCCTCGACCCGTTGCAGGCCCTCCTGGTGCCCGCGGGGGTGCCCCACGGGCTGCGCAACTCCTCCGCCGACCCGCTGATCCTGCAGGTGGTGACCAGCCCGCCGGACGACGTGCCGGTGGTGCCCGCGGGACCGACCCCCGAGGCGGTGGCCGATCGCGACCGCGCCGCGGCCCGCGAGGGCGTCGTCGACCGGCTCCGCCGCCGGCTGGGGAGCCGCTGATGCGACACGTGGCACCGGGGACGTCGGTGGCGATGCGGGTGGTGGTGACGCCGGCGGACCAGGCGGCGTTCGACGGGGAGGTCGTCCACCCGGTCTACGGCACGGCCGCGATGATCCGGCACGTCGAGCAGGTCTCGCGCTGGCTGCTGGCGATGGCCCTCGAGCCCGGGGAGGAGGGGGTCGGCCGCTCCATCTCCCTCAAGCACCGCGCCCCGGTGCCGGTCGGCGCCGAGGTGGAGCTGGTCGCCACCGTCCTCGACTGCACCCCGGCGACGCTGGTCACGGAGGTCGTCGTGCAGCACGACGGCGACCCGGTCGCGGTCGCGGGCTTCACCCAGGCCGTCGTCGACGCCGAGACCTTCGGTCGGTTCTCGTAGCACCTCGCTGCGGGTGCCGGTGAGTGCCCACGATGCCACCCGTCTGCCCGTCGTCCGGTGCGACGGCTCGCCTGGCTGCACGTCGTCCCGGACTGTCCCACACGACGTGCAGATGGCCTCGACCGGGCACCCGACGACGTGCAGCTACCGCCCGCTGGGCACCCGACAACATGCAGCTACCGCCCCGCTGGGCACCACATGACGTGCAGGCCGACCCCGTTCGCGCGGGGAGGACGCCACGGGGCCCCGATCAGCGGCGGGAGATCTCGTCCGGTCGCGGGATGAGGTCGAACGTCCCGGTCAGGCGACCCCCGTCGGGCAGGCGCACGTCGAGGTCGCCGCGGTAGCGCGCGAGGTCCTCGACCACCTCGAGGGTGACGCTCCCACCCGTCGCCGTGACGCGGGGTCCGTCGCCCACCCTGACGTCCACGAGCGCGACGTCGGTCACCGCGTCGCAGGCGTCGGCGTCCCCGCAGGACGCGTCGTCGATGGCCAGCCGCTCGCCGGCGACGAACGCGGCGGGGTTCTCGAAGACGATGACGATCAGCTCGCCGCTGATGTCCTCGGTGATGACGCAGAGGTCGCGGTCCGGGCCCTCCGCGACGTCGCAGTCGCCGAAGTTGACCTCCGGCAGCCCGTCGTTGACCGCGGCCTGCCGGCCGCCGAGCGTGCCGGACAGCTGGATGCCGCTGCGGCCGTCCCGCGGCGGGGGCAGGACGTCGCCGGGGGTCTCGCCGCAGCCGGCCACCACGGCCGCGAGCAGCACGAGCAGGGACAGGGCGCGGCGGGTCACGGCCCCCGTTGTACCCGTCGGCGCAGGCGTCGTCGTGTGACGGCTGACCCGGAGATCGCCGTTACCCTGTCACACGTGCGAGCCCGGTCGGCCCTGTTCACGTTGTTCGGCGACGTGGTCCTGCCCGCCGGCGGTGAGGCGTGGCTGTCGACGATCACGGCCTGCATGGCCACCCTCGGGTTCCGCAGCCAGGCCGTGCGCACGGCGCTGCACCGCATGGCGGTGGAGGGGTGGGTCGAGCCCCGTCGGGAGGGGCGCTACGCCGCGTACCGGTTGACCGCGCGGGGCGTCGACCGGCTGGAGGAGGCGGCGGCGCGCATCTACCGGCTGCGGTCGCTCGACTGGGACGGGACCTGGCGGCTGGTGCTGGCCCCCGACCTCCGTGACGCCGAGGTCGTGGCCGAGCTCGAGTGGATCGGCTACGGCCGGGTGCAGGATGGTGTGTGGGCGCACCCCCACCCCCACCCCGACACCGCGAAGGCCCTGCTGGCACGTGCGGGTGTCGAGGCGACGTGGGTGGAGGGGGCGTCGGTCGACGACGACCGCGCCTTCGCCGGCGGGGCGTGGGCGCTCGAGGCGCTGCGGGACGCGCACCGCGACTTCCTGGACGAGTGGACCGACGTCGACGTCCCCACCGACCCCGACGAGCGCTTCGCGCTGCGGCTGCGGCTCGTCCACCGGTGGCGCCGGTTCCTCTTCCTCGACCCGGGTCTGCCCGCCGAGGTCCTGCCGGCGGACTGGCCCGGGTACACCGCGGCGCAGGTGTTCGCCCGCACCTACGAGTCGTTGCGCGAGCCCACGTGGGCCCACTACGCCGAGCTCCAGGCCGGCGCGGGTCCCTCCCCCTCCCCCACCGGCCGGATCGAGGAGTCCGCCAGCCCGTTCGCGCAGGGCCTGGCCGCGCTGGGTCAGGACTGAGCCGTCCACCTCCGGCTGTCGCCGAGGAAGTCGAGCAGGATCGGGGTGACGACCTCGGGCCGCTCCAGGTGGAGGAAGTGCCCGGCGCCGTGGACCACCTCGACGCTGCCGGTCGGCAGGACCCGCCGGGCGCGCTCGGCGGCGCTGGCGGGGAAGCAGGTGTCGTCCGCGCCGTGGAGGTAGCGGACCGGGATCGCCGGCACGGCCCGCCGGTCCGCGGGGTACCGGCCGGTCAGCACGGCGGGGAGGATCCAGCGGTAGGGGGCGACCGCGGCTCGGGCGGTGGCCGGGTGGGCGAGCAGGTCGCGCACGCGGGCCATGTGGCCCTCCGGGGGGTCCCAGCCGGGTGACCAGCGCGCGTAGAGCCGGTCGGCGATGCGCGGGAGGAGCCGCTCGACGCCGGGGACCTGCATCCACCACATGTAGCCCGACCGGTGGAGCGCCTGGACCGGGTCGAGGGCGGCGCGGGCCTGCACGGGGAGGGGCGGGATCGCGAGGGCGGCGACGGCCGACCAGGGCGGGTCGGGGCGGCTGGCCGACACCCACCCGATGACCGCCCCCCAGTCGTGGCCGACCAGGGCGGGGCGGTCGAGGTCGAGGGCCGTGGCGAGTCCCTCGACGTCGTCCACGAGGTCGGGGAGGGGTGCCACCCGGCGAGGCGGGGCGGTGCTGGGGCCGTGGCCGCGCAGCCACGGCCGGATGACCCGGAAGCCGGCGTCGACGAGGGCGGCGGCCAGGTGGTCGAAGGTCCACGGCCCGTCGGGGAACCCGTGGACGGCCACGACGGGACGGCCGTCCCGCGGACCCTCGTCCAGGAACGCGATCTCGACCTCGCCGACGGGGAGTGACCGCACCGAGTCCAGCCTGCCAGCCCGGTGGTGCCGCCAGAACCGAGCCGCTACCATCACCGGACCCCGTGCCCCAGTAGCTCAGGGGATAGAGCACTGGTTTCCGGAACCAGGTGTCGGAGGTTCGAATCCTTCCTGGGGCGCCACGCGGACCGGATGCTGAGCACCTCGCCCATGACCACCCCCTCCCTCAGCACGCGCGACCGGCTCGCCCTCGCCGCCACCGCCGGCCAGTTCTTCGTCAACGGTGCGATGACCGCGTCGTTCATGGCCCGCGCCCCGCAGTTCCGGGACCGGATCGACGTCGACGTGACCCAGTTCGGCGTGCTGCTCACCCTCGCCGCGGTGAGCGGGCTGGTCGGCAGCCTCCTCGCGGGACGGGTCATCCACGCCACCTCGACGCGGCGGGTGCTGCGGGTCGGCGCGGTGGTGATGGTCGCCAGCCTGGTCGTCATCGGCGCCGCCCGGAGCCCGGCGGTCTGGCTCATCGGCATGTCCACCTACATGTTCGTCGACGTCCTGGTCGACATCTCGATGAACATGCAGGGGTCGTGGATCAGCGCCCGGCGCCACACCCCGGTGATGAACCGGCTGCACGGCGTGTGGAGCCTGGGAACCTTCGCCGGCGGGCTCGGTGCGGTGGCTGCGAACGCCGCGGACCTCACGGTCGCCGTGCACATGGCCGTCGTCGCAGGCGTCATGGCGGTCGCGCTCGTGTTCGTCGCGCGCAACCTGCTGGCCGTCGACGAGGACGCGCACGCCGACGCCCCGCCGCCGGCGACGACGCCCGCACCGACCTCTGCGGTGGCACGGCTGGCTCCGGTCGTGCTGCTCGTCCTCGCGGGGATGTTCGCCGTCGTGGCGGAGGTCACCGGCGGGGACTGGTCCACCTTCCGGCTGACCGACGACCTGGGCGCCGCCGCCGCGGTCGGCAGCGCCGCGTTCGTGACCTACACCGTGGGCATGACCGCCATGCGGTTCGGTGGCGACTCCCTGCAGGTCCGCCTCGGCGCCACGGGGCTGCACCGCGTCAGCCTGGGGCTCGCCGGGACCGGCTTCGCCATCGCGTCCCTCGTCGACCACGAGGTCGCGGCGATCGCGGGGTTCCTGCTGGTGGGGCTCGGCGTCGCGACCTTCATGCCGACGCTCTACGACCACGCCGCGCGACTCCCGGGACGGCGCGGGGCCGGGCTCGGCGCGATGACCGCCGGCATGCGCGTCTCGTTCCTGCTCGCCCCCGCCGGGATCGGGTGGCTCGCCGGGACCGCCCTCTCGGTGGGGCAGGCCATCGCCGTGCTCACGCTCCCCGCCCTGATCGGCCTGGCCGTCGTCACCGAGGCCAACCGGCGGCTCCTGCGGCGGCGGCACGCCGTCCACGCCGTGCCCGCGCCAACGAGGCGCTAACGACGGGAGCGGCGCGGCTCCTGTCCCGGCGGACGGGCTCCTACCCTCAGCCACATGGTCCGATCCCGCGCCCTGGTGGTGCTCGCCGTCGTCGTCGTCCTGTCCCTCGCGGTGCCCGGCGGCGCCGCCGTCCCCGGGACCAACGGCCCGATCATGTACACGACCGATCCCGCACGGCTGTTCTCCACCGCCCCCGGCGGTGGTGAGGCCACGACGGTGTTCGAGGACACGTTCACCACGATGGAGGCGGCCGCGGTCTCGCCGGATGGCACGACGCTCGCCTACCTGGAGGTGTCCGAGGACGGCGACGGCCACGACGTGATGACCTACCGGTTCGGAGACGGCGAACCGACCCGGGTCACCTCCCTCGCCGGTCCCGAGAGGCCCTCGCGCTTCCTCCCCGACCTCGACTGGTCGCCCGACGGGAGCCGCCTGGTCGTCGCGCAGCCCCACCGGCTGTCCGTCGTCGGGCTCGACGGGGCCGCGCAGACCGCCATCGACGTCGCCGCCGATCAGGCCTTCGGGGATGACGACCAGCTGGTCGAGGTGACGTGGAGCGCCGGTGGGGAGATCTTCGCCTTCGGCCTGGGCGTCGCCGTCCGGCTCGACCCCGCCTCCGGCGCTCGACGTGACGCGACGATCTTCTCCGCCGCGACCCAGACCCAGACGTCCGACGGCGTGGACGTGACGCCGGACGGCAACCGAATCGTGGTCCCCTGCTTCATCGCCGCCGGCAGCGGCCGCCTCGCCATGTGCCTGTACGACCGCGAGCTCTCGCTCGTCGGCGACATCCCCGTCACGGGAGGGGCGCCGTCGTTCTCCCCCGACGGGACGCGCATCGCCTACCACCGCGGGGAGACGGTGTTCACCGCCGCGCTCGACGGCAGCGACGAGCAGGAGGTGGTGGAGGCCGGCGCTCCCTACCCCGGGCCCGAGGGGGAGGACTTCGTGATCGTGGAGTGGACCACCGTGTCCGCGCCGCAGCCGACCGGGGCGCCGCTGGTGTGCGGTGGGCTGGACGGCGACCCGACCACGACCGAGCGCGCCGACTTCACCGATCCCGTCGCCCACGCCGTGGCGGTCTCCGAGGCCCGCTTCGGCTGCGCCGCCGGCGAGGACGGCCCGCGCGAAGCCGCCTACGTCGTGCTGTCCCGCGACGACGCGTTCGCCGACTCCCTGGTGGGCGCGGCGCTGACCGGACGCGGTCCGCTGCTGCTCACCGGCACCGACGCCCTCCCGGACGTCACCCGGGACGAGATCGGCCGCGTGCTCGACCCCGGTGGCACCGCCTACGTCCTCGGCGGGGAGGCGGCGGTGTCGGGCGCGGTCGTGTCCGCGCTCGAGGCCGAGGGCGTCGAGGTCGTCCGCCTGGCGGGTCCGTCCCGGGTGGAGACGTCGGTGGCGGTGGCCGAGGAGGTGCGGCGGCTGGCCGCGACGCGGGGCGCGGCGCCGACGCAGGTGGCGCTCGCGCGTGCCGGTGGCCCGGCCGACAACCCGACGGCAGCGTGGGCCGACAGCGTCTCCTCCGGGGCGTGGACCGCCGCGGAGGCCATCCCGACGGTCGTGACCGACACCGCGTCGGTGCACCCCGCCGTCGCCGCCTTCCTCGACGAGGTGGCGCCGGACCAGACGGTCCTGCTGGGCGGCACCGCGGCGCTGTCGGCGGCCGTCGAAGCCGACGTGCCGAACCCGCGCCGGATCGCGGGGGCGAGTCGGGCTGCCACCGCCCAGGCCATCGCGACCGAGCTCATCGGCATCCCGGCGTCAGGCCGGGTCCTCGTCGCGGTCGACGGCTTCCGCGCCGACGGCTGGCTCTTCGGGCTGCCGGCCGCCGGGCTGGCCGCCGACCTCGGGGGCGCCCTCGCGCTCGTGTCCGAGCCGATGCCGCCGGAGACGTCGGCGCTGGCGTGCAGCCCCGACGACGTCGACGTCCTCCTCGCCGGCGGCCTGGCCGTCATCCCGGCGACGACGGCCGCTGCCCTGGACGCGGCCCCCGCCTGCTGATCGGCGCCGTGTGGCGCCCGCGGCCCCCGGGTATCCCGGAGGGCCGTGGACCTGGAGCTGACGACGACCTCCGTGGTCGTGGTCGGCGCGGCCGCGATCCTGATCGGGCTGAGCAAGGGCGGCCTGGGAGGGGGGCTCGGGCCGTTCGTGACGATCCTGCTCGTGGTGGTCGTCCCGGCGTCGCAGGCGATCGGCGTCCTGCTCCCCCTCCTGATGGCCGGTGACCTGGCCGCCATCTGGGTCCACCGCCGCGACTGGGACCGCGCCACGATCGTGCGGATGCTGCCCGGCGCCGTCGTGGGCGTGGCGGTGGCGAGCGCGTTCCTCGGCGCGACATCCGACCGCGGCATCGAGATCTTCCTCGCGGTCTTCAGCCTCGCGTTCGTCGCCCACCGGCTGATCGAGCCGCACCTGCGGGAGTCTCGCCTCACCGCCGGTCGCGGCCTGGCCGTGGTCGCGGGGACCACGAGCGGCATCACGTCGACGGTCGCGCACGCGGGCGGCCCGCCGGTCGCGGTCTACCTGCTGGCCGCCGGGGTGACGCCCGTCGCCTACGTGGCCACCACCGCGATCTTCTTCTTCGTCGTCAACTGGCTCAAGGTGCCCGGCTACGTGGCCGCCGGGCTGCTCGACCTCTCCACCCTGCGGGTGCTGCCGTTCGCGCTGCTCATCTGGCCCGGCGTGGTCACAGGGCGGTGGCTGGTCGACCGGATCAGCCGCCAGGTCTTCGAGAGGATCGTCCTGGCCCTGCTCGTCGTCGGTGCGATCTACCTGCTCGTCTGATCGCCCGGCCAGCTGGATCAGGGGCCTGTGACGAGCCCGTGCTCGGCGCAGGGGACCTGCGCCGCGGTCCGGATCTGCGCCATCCTCCTCGCCATGCAGTTCCACCTCGATGGCGTCCGCACCGGCGATCCGCGCGTCGCCCCTCCCGCACCGCAGGCACTCGAGCGCCAACCTGACCGCCTCCCCGAGGAGGTGGACGTGCTGATCGTCGGCTGCGGGCCGGCGGGGCTGACCCTGGCCGCGCAGCTGTCGACGTTCGGGGACATCACGACGCGGATCGTCGAGCGGGAGGGCGGACCGCTCGAGCTCGGCCGTGCCGACGGGATCGCGGTGCGCACCGTGGAGGTGTTCCAGGCCTTCGGGTTCGCCCACCGGGTCCTCGAGGAGGCCTACTGGGTCAACGAGACGACGTTCTGGAAGCCCGACGACGCCCGCCCGGAGCACATCACCCGGAGCCGGGTGATCCAGGACACCGAGGACGGGCTCAGCGAGTTCCCCCACGTCATCCTCAACCAGGCCCGCGTCCACGAGTTCCTCCTCGACGTGATGCGCACCTCCCCCACGCGGCTGGAACCCGACTACGCGCGGCAGCTGACCGGGCTGCGGGTCGACCCCGACGACGTGGACCACCCCGTCACCGCGACGATCGAGCGCCTCGACCCCGACCACGCCGGCGAGGTCGAGGTCGTCCGGGCGCGGTACGTGGTGGGGTGCGACGGGGCGCGCAGCACCGTCCGGGGCGAGATCGGCCGGACGCTGCGGGGCGACTCGGCCAACCAGGCCTGGGGCGTCATGGACGTCCTCTGCACGACCGACTTCCCTGACATCCGCAAGAAGTCGGTGGTCCACTCGAGCACGGAGGGGAACCTGCTGGTCATCCCGCGGGAGGGCGGCTACCTGGTCCGGCTGTACATCGAGCTGGACGAGCTCGACCCCGACGAGCGCGTCGCCACCCGCAACCTGACGCCGGACCACCTCGTCGCCGCGGCGCGCCGGATCCTCCGGCCGCACACCCTCGAGGTCCACGAGATCGCGTGGTGGTCGGTGTACGAGATCGGCCAGCGGCTGACCGACGCGTTCGACGACGCGACCGCGGACCGCGAGCCCCGGGTGTTCATCGCCGGCGACGCGTGCCACACCCACAGCCCGAAGGCCGGACAGGGCATGAACGTCTCGCTGCGCGACGCCTTCAACCTGGGGTGGAAGCTCGCCGCGGTGCTCCGCGGGCAGGCGCGACCCGCGCTGCTGCGCACCTACTCCGCCGAGCGCCACGCCGTCGCGCAGGAGCTGATCGACTTCGACCGCGAGTTCGCCCGGATGTTCTCCGCCGCCCCGCGGGGCGCCGATGACGAGGGGGAGGGGGAGGGCGTCGACCCGGCGGAGTTCCAGGACTACTTCGTCCGCCAGGGCCGCTTCACCGCGGGGACCGCGACCCGCTACGCGCCGTCGATCATCACGGCGGAGGCGACCCACCAGCGCCTCGCCACCGGGTTCGAGGTGGGGACCCGGTTCCACTCCGCGCCGGTGATCCGGTTGGCGGACGCGAAGCCGGTGCAGCTCGGGCACGCGATCACCGCCGACGGGCGCTGGCGCGTGATCGCGTTCGCGTCCGCAGGGGAGCCGGCCGACCCGTCCTCGGCCCTCGGCCGGCTGTGCACCTTCCTGGACGAGGACCCGAGGTCGCCGGTGCGGCGGTGCACCCCGGCGGCAGCTGACCCGGATGCGGTGATCGACCTCCGCGCGGTCCTGCAGCAGGGCCACCGGGAGGTCGCGGTGGAGGGTCTCCCGGACCTCCTGCGCCCCCGCAAGGGCCGCTACGGGCTGGTGGACCACGAGAAGGTGCTCTGCTCCGACCCCCGACCCGGCGAGGACGTGTTCGACCTGCGGGGTGTCGACCGGGATAGCGGGTGCGTCGTGGTCGTCCGGCCCGACCAGCACGTCGCCGCGGTCCTGCCGCTGGACGACCACGCGTCGCTGGCGGGGTTCTTCGACGGGTTCATGGTGCCCGCGCGCTGAGGGGCGGCCGCCCCGAGGGGCGAGCGTCGACGTGCTCGCGTGTCGGCCGCCGTCATGCACCCACGGGTCGATGACGGCGACCGGAGCCGCCGCACCTCCCCCGTCATGCACCCGCGGGTCGATGACGGTGACCAGAACCCCCGCACCCGCTCCACCGTGCGCCCACGGGTCGATGACGGCCGCCGGACCGAGAGACCCTACGACGGGTCGACGACCAGGCCGACGCGCTGCTCCTGCTCGGGGAAGGACTCGACCTTGCCCTCCGGCTCGACGTCGAAGGCGAAGATGAACGGCACCTGCAGGTAGCCGGCGACCAGCTGGGCGATGCGCTCGAGGCCGTCGAGGTGGGTGCGCTCCCAGCCGTGCGTCGCGTCCGTGCCGAACCCGATCAGCGCCGCGCGCATCTCCGCCCCCGCCTCGAGCGCCGCGGCGATGTCCGACCGGTAGTAGGTGAACAGGTCGCGGGTGTGGGGGATGCCGAGGTGGTTGCACATGGCGGTCATCCGCCGGGTCAGGTGGTAGTCGAACGGACCGGACATGTCGTGCATCGCCACGTTGACGGTGTCCTCCCGCGAGTGCTGGCCCGGGGCGACGACCGCGGCGTCGATGGACAGCGCCTCGGCGACGTCCGCGCCGAGGTTGGTCGCGCCCAGCCCGACCTCCTCGGCGATCGTGCAGACGAACGAGGCGCTGACCGGCACCTCCACACCCGCCTCGATGACCGCCTTGAACCCGGCGAGGGCCGCCGCCACGCCGGCCTTGTCGTCGAGGTGCCGCGAGCAGACGAACCCCGACGGCGTGATGACCGGCTGGGCGTCGACCGCGACGAAGTCCCCCACCCTGATCCCGAGGGCGCGCACGGCGTCAGCGTCCTCGACGCGTTCGTCGATCCTGACCTCGATGTTCTGCCACGAGGTGATCTGGCTGTCGACCTCCTCGTTGAACGCGTGGCCCGAGGCCTTCAGCGGGAGCATCGTGCCGGTGTAGCTGACCCCCGGCTCGTCGGTGAAGACCTGCACCCGGGCGCCCTCGGCGAACCGGGCCGACCAGGTGCCGACCGCGACGACCTGCAGCCGGCCGTTCGGCTTGATGGCCTTCACCATCGCGCCGATCGTGTCCGCGTGGACGACCACCACCCGCTTGAGGTCCGCCCGCGCGCCGCCGAGCGTGGCGTGCAGCACCCCGCGGCGGGTCAGCCTCGTGGGCAGTCCGAGCGCCTCCACCTCCTCGCCCAGCAGCCGCATGATCTCGTCGGTCCGGCCCGTGGGGCTCGGCATCTCGAGGAGCCGCAGCAGCAGGTCGGCCATGTAGTCGCGGTCGATCGGCAGGAGGCGCGGCATGCGGGTCACGTGGCAGGTTCCTTCGGGGGGACGCGTCGCGTTCGGGGGAACAGCAGGTCGAGGAACGCCTCCGCGGTTGGTTGCGGTTCGTGGTTCGCGAGACCGGGCCGTTCGTTCGCCTCGATGATGACGTACTCGGGGCCGCTGACATCCGGGACGATGAGGTCCATGCCGACGACGGGGATGTGCAGGACCCGGGCTGCGGTGATGGCGGCCTCCCGCAGCGCGGGGTGCAGCTGGTCGGTCACGTCGTGGATCGTCCCGCCGGTGTGCAGGTTGGCGGTCCGGCGGACCTGGACGACCTCGCCGTCACCGATGACGTCGTGGGGGGCGTAGCCCTGGGCGGACAGCGTGTCGAAGGTGTGGTCGTCGAGGGGGATGGTCGACTCCCCGCCGGTCGCCGCCTCCCGTCGGCGGCTGAGGGAGCTGATCAGCGCGCTGGGGGTGCGGCGGCCGTCGCCGATGATCGCCGCGGGCTTGCGGACCGCGGCGGCCACGACGCGGTTGTCGATGACGACGACGCGCAGGTCCTCACCCTCGACCATCTCCTCGAGGAGCACGTCGGGGCAGACGACCTCGGCGTCGTCGATCGCGCGCATCAGGTGGTCCGGTGAGGACACGCCGACGGTGATCCCCCGCCCCTGCTCACCGCGCGCCGGCTTGACGACGATCTCGCCGTGGGCCTCGAGGAACTGCACGTCGCCGGCGTCCTTGGTCGCCGAGCGGCCGTCGGGCACGGACAGGCCGGCGTCGACCAGCAGCCGGCGGGTCAGCGCCTTGTCGTCGCAGCAGGTCATCGCGACGGCGCTCGTCAGGTCGCTGAGGGACTCGCGGGTCAGGACGGTCCGCCCGCCGTACGAGAGCTCGACCAGTCCGGTGCGCGCATCCACGACGCGGACGGCGACGCCGCGGCGGAAGGCCTCCTCGACGATGATGCGGGCGTACGGGTTGAGGTCTGTCTCGTCACCCGGCGGGGTGTAGAGCTTCTCGTTGATCGGGTTCTTGCGCTTGACGGCGAACACCGGCGTGCGCTCGAAGCCGAGCTTGTCGTACAGCCGGATCGCCGGCTCGTTGTCGTGCATCACCGACAGGTCCATGTAGGACCGGCCCCGGGCGACGAACCGCTCGGCGAGGTGGCGGATCAGGGCCTCCCCCACCCGCGGTCGCCCGGCCTGGGGGTCGACGGCGAGGCACCACAGGCTGGACCCGCCCTCGGGGTCGCCGAAGGCGTCGGCGTGGTCGACGCCGGTGACCGTCCCGATCACGTCGCCTGACTCGGCGTCCTGGGCGACGAGGTAGATGAACTCCGCCTTGCGCTGGTTGGCCTGCATCACCGACTCGTCGGCGGTGACCATGCCGTTGGCGGCGTAGATGCGGTTGACCGCCTCCGCGTCGCCCGTCGTCTCGAGCTGGCGGACGACGACCCCGCGGATCGACTCCTTGCGCTGGCGGTAGCGGTGCAGCCACAGCCGGTAGGTCAGCGACGGGTCGATGAACAGGTCCGCCGGGGCGGTCCCGACGAGGACGTGGGGGTCGCGGAGGTAGATGGCGATGTCGCGCTTGTCCGCCGCCTCGCTCATCAGCACGTCGTGGACCCGCTCGTGGCTGGTGAAGGTCTGGCCGAAGATCAGCCGTCCCCAGCCGAGGTCGAGCACCACCCCGGACGGGACCGCCTCGTCCACCAGCCGGGTGGGCCGGTCGTGGTGGCCCGTCGACAGCCGGTCGCCGCGGTTGACCCTCGGGTCGTAGCGCCGCGGCGACTTGGAGGTCCGCGGCGGGGTCCCGGCGACGGCCGGGTGCGCGTCCCGCGAGCGGTCGGGTCGATCGGACGCGGAGGGGGAGGCGGACACCGGCGTCAGATCCCGTGGGTCTGCAACCACAGCTCGAGCAGGCCGAGCTGCCACAGCCGGTTGCCGCGCAGCGGGGTGAGGTCGTCGTTGGGCGCTGCCGACAACCGGTCGACGTACTCGCGGCGGAACAGCCCCCGGCTGCGGGCGGCGTCGTTCGTGAGGGCATCGCGGACGTGGTCGAGCACGTCGCCCTCGAGGTACTTGAGCGCCGGCACCGGGAAGTAGCCCTTGGGCCGGTCGATGACCTCGTTGGGGATCACCTTGCGGCCAGCGGCCTTCAACAGGCCCTTGCCGCCGTCCTCGAGGTGCAGCTCCGGCGGGGCGGAGGCGGCGAACTCGACGACCTCGTGGTCGAGGAACGGGACGCGCGCCTCGAGCCCCCAGGCCATGGTCATCGAGTCGACACGCTTCACCGGGTCGTCGACCAGCATGACGTTGGCGTCGAGGCGCAGCGCGCGGTCGAGCGCGGAGTCCGCGCCCGGCTGGGCGAAGTGGTCGGCGACGAACTGCCCGGAGGCGTCGTGGTCGAGGAGGTGGTCCGGCGCCACCACGTCGGCCATGTCCTCGTGGTCGCGGTCGAAGAAGGCCGCGCGGTAGGTCGCGAGCGCCTGGTCGGGTCCGACGGCGGCCATCGGCGGGTACCAGTGGTAGCCCGCGAACAGCTCGTCGGCGCCCTGCCCGGACTGCACGACCTTGATGTTCTTCGCGACCTCCTGGCTGAGCAGGAAGAAGCCGACGCAGTCGTGGCTGACCATCGGCTCGTTCATCGCGGCGATCGTCGGCGTCAGGGCATCGAGCGTCTGCTGGCCCGGCACGCGGATCTGGTGGTGGTTGGTGTCGAACTCGCGGGCGATGACGTCGGAGTACTCGAACTCGTCCCCGGCCTCGCCCCGGACCGCCCCGAACCCGACGCTGAAGGTCGCGAGGCCGGTCTGACCGGCCTCGGCCAGCAGCCCCACCACGAGGGAGGAGTCGAGGCCACCGCTCAAGAGGACGCCGACCGGCACGTCGGCCACCAGCCGCCGGGTCACCGCCCGCCGCATGACGTCCAGGGTCGCGTCGACCCAGTCGCCGGAGGTCCAGTCGCTGCGGTCCTCGCGCCGCGACCACGTCGCCGACCACCACCGGCGGGTCGTGGTGGTGCCATCGCGCTCGATGTGGGTGATCGTCGCCGGCGGGACCTTGCGGACCCCGGTGATGATCGTCCGCGGGGCCGGCACCACCGAGTGGAACGTCAGGTAGTGGTGCAGCGCCACGGTGTCGATGGACGTGTCCACCCCGCCACCGGCCAGCAGCGCCGGCAGGGTGGAGGCGAAGCGGATCCCGCCGGGGGTCTCGGCGGTGTAGAGGGGCTTGATGCCGAGCCGGTCGCGGACGAGCGTCGTGCGGCCGGTCCGCTCGTCGTGCAGCGCGAAGGCGAACATGCCCTGGAGCCGGTCCAGCAGGTCCTCGCCCCACTGGCGCCAGCCGACCATGATCACCTCGGTGTCCGACGTGGAGGTGAAGGTCCAGCCGAGGGAGATCAGCTCCCGGCGCAGCTCCGGGTAGTTGTAGATGCAGCCGTTGAAGACCATGAGCATGTCGTCGCGACGCATCGGCTGGGCGCCGGCGTCGGTCAGGTCGATGATCCGCAGGCGGCGGTGGCCCATCGCCACGCCGGGCGCGGTCTGCAGGCCCTGGCCGTCCGGTCCGCGGTCGTCCATGGTCGCGGCCATCCGCGCGACGGCGCGGTCATCGGCCTCGCGGCCGTCGGTGCGGTGCTCTCCGGCGAATCCGCACATGCGTGTGCACCCCTCGGGTAGGAGACGTTGTCGAGGTCCGGTCACCAAGGACCGGCGGTTGGGTCGTTCCCCCCGCCGCGGGGGGCTAACCGCCTGTCAGCCGCTAGCTGACGGCCACCAGGTCGATCACGAAGACGAGCGTGTCGTTCGCCGCGATCGCAGGCGTCGGGGACTGCGCACCGTAGCCGAGGTGCGGGGGGATCACCAGCAGCCGCCGGCCGCCGACGCGCATGCCCGGGATGCCCTGGGTCCACCCGGCGATCACCTGGTGCAGCCCGAAGGAGATCGTGTCACCGCGGTCCCACGACGAGTCGAACTGCTTGCCGCCGTTCGCCCACGACACCCCGACGTAGTGGACGGTCACGGTCGCGCCGGACGGCGCCTCCTCCCCCTCCCCCGGGTGGAGGTCGGTGATGACCAGGTCCGCCGGCGGCTCGCCGTCGAGTCCGGTGATCGCGGGCTTCGAGCCGAGGTCACCCTCGACGGTCACGTCTGCCATGGCTGTGCTCCTCTGGGGTCGCTACTGCACGTCGGTCAGGTCGATGACGAACACGAGGGTGTCGCCCGGGGCGATGGCATCCGTCGGCGGCTGGTCGCCGTAGGCCAGGTCCGGCGGGATGATCAGCAGGCGCCGCCCGCCGACCCGCATGCCCGGGATGCCCTGCGTCCAGCCGGGGATCACCCCGTCGAGCGGGAACGTGGCCGGCTCGCCCCGACCGAAGGACGAGTCGAACTCGGTCCCGCCGTTGAGCCACGACACGCCGGTGTAGTGGGTCGTGACCGTCGCGCCGGGCGGCACCTCCGCACCGTCCCCCTCCACCAGGTCGACCACGACCAGCTCGGCCGGCGGCTCGGCGTCGGGCAGCGTGATCTGCGGCGCCGCGCCGGGCTCGCCCCCCACCTCGACGCCCATGGTGTCGTCGGTCGGCTCGACCGGCTCGACCGGCGGCACGATCCCGACCGCGTCGACCACGAACACCAGGGTGTCGCCCGGGGCGATGGCATCCCTCGGCGGCTGGGCGCCGTAGGCCAGGTCGGGCGGGATGATCAGCAGCCGCCGCCCGCCGACCCGCATGCCGGGGATGCCCTCGCCCCACCCCTGGATCACGCCGTCGAGCGGGAAGCTGATCGGCTCGCCCCGGTCGAACGACGAGTCGAACTCCTCGCCGTCGTTCAGCCAGGAGACGCCGACGTAGTCGACCGTGACCGTCGCGTCGGGCGGGATCTCCTCGCCGTCGCCCTCGGCCAGGTCGACCACGACCAGCTCGGTGGGCGGCTCGACGCCGTCGGTGAGGGTGATGACGGGCTCGGCACCCCGCTCACCGGTGACCTCCACGCCGTGCGCGTCGCCGGTCGCGGGGGCGGCACCACCCGATTCCTCGCCACCCGGCTCCTCGCCACCCGACCCCTCGCCCACAGACACGTCGGGAGCGGTCTCGGATGCCCCGGCGGCGAGCTCGGTCCCGCCGTCGGCACACGCCGTGGCCGCGAGGACCAGGGCCAGGACCGCCACGATCACGAGCACGGCGCGGCGTCCGCGCAGGTGGGTGGTCATAGGCGGGTGACGCTAGCACGGGGCCCGGAGGCCGCCGCCACGACGGTCAGGTGGTGTCGTGGTCGCCGTGCGGCTGTCCGGTCGCGACCTCGTCGAGGACGGCGTCGATGCGGTCCACCACGTCGTCGTCCACGTCGGCCCCACCGCCGGCGGTGTACCGCAGCGGGGCGGCGGCCGCGTCGTCGGCGCGGGCCCGGAGGGCCAGGCGGCGTGCGCGCAGGCCGAGGTCCCGTCGGTCGATGCGGGTCCGTTCCATGCCTGTCCCCCTTCTGCGGAGGGTTCACGTCCTGGTCACCCTATCGGCCGGCGCACGCGAGACCTCAGCGGTGCACGGACTGTTCGCAAGATGTTGCGCAGCGGACACATCCGGGTCGGCGGTCGCCGGCGACTACGCTGAGGCCGTGCAGGACGTGCGGCGGCGTGCCCGAGGGTGACACGATCTTCCGCGCCGCGGCGTCGCTCCACGACGCGCTGGCGGGGGAGGTCGTCACCGCGGTCCGCACCACCGTCCCCCAGGTCCGGCGCCTGCTGCCCGAGCGGCTGGTCGGCGAGTCCGTCGACTCCGTCGAGGCACGCGGCAAGCACCTGCTGTGCTGGTTCACGCCGTCGGACCTGGCCCTGCACACCCACATGCGCATGACGGGGTCCTGGCACCTGTACCCGACCGGCACGCGGTGGCGGAAGCCCGCCCACCTGGCCCGCCTGGTCCTGTCGACGGCGACCGTCGACGCGGTGTGCTTCAACGCACCCGTCATCGAGCTGCTGTCCCGCGGGCAGGTCGACGCCCACCCGTCCCTGCGGGACCTCGGACCCGACCCGCTGGCCGGTGGGCCGGACGGGCCGGTGGACCTCGACGAGGCGGCGGCCAGGCTCGCGGCCCGAGCGGACACCGCGATCGGGGAGGCGCTCCTCGACCAGCGGGTCCTCGCGGGCGTCGGGAACGTGTACAAGAACGAGGTCCTGTTCATCCACGGCGTGGACCCGTGGACGCCGGTCGGGGTCGTGCCGCCGGACGTGCGCGCCGCGCTGCTGACCACCGCCAGCGACCTGCTGCGCGCCAACGTGGCCCACGGCGGCCCCCAGCGGATCACCACCCGACGTCCCGCGGACGTCCGGCGGGGTGGGCGGCGCGGCTCGGATCGGGTGTTCGTGTACGGCAAGGCCGGACGGCCGTGCCCGCGCTGCGGCACGCCGATCCGGTCGGCGGCGTTGGGTGAGCACGCGCGCATCACGTACTGGTGCCCCCGGTGCCAGGGGCCAGGTCCGGACCGGGCGCGGATGCGCTGACGGGCCCGCGGCCCCTGCCGACCTCCGCTCGGCCGGCCAGATCGATCAGGCCGGCTCGGTCAGGCCGGCTCGGCCACCCCGGGGTCGCCGATCCCGCTGTCCGTCCCGCCCATGCGCCTGGCGAGGTCGCTGATCACCTGGGCGGCGACGAGGGCACCGCCGCCGTCGCTGATCGGTGCGAGCGTCGACCCGCCGGCCGCCGTCCGGGTGAGGAGGTCGTCCCACCCGTCGGGGTCGGGCCAGGTCGAGAGGACCGTGCCGAGCCCCTCGCGGGCCAGCGCCCGGCACTTGTCGCGCTGCTCGTCGAAGGGCCGGTCCTGGGGGATCACGATGGTGGGGGTGCCGGCCGCGGCGCACTCCATGACCGCGTTGTGCCCACCGTGCGTCACGATGACGTCGGCGGCGCACAGCCAGTCCCACGGGTCGTCCACCCACCCGGGACCGAACCCCGGTGGCAGGTGGAGGTGACGGCCCAGCACGGCCCAGCGCCAGCCAGGCGTCGCCGCCGCGGTGGCGGCGATGGGCCACGCGTCGTGGCCGCCGGCCCCCCCGAGGGTCACGACCACCTGCTCCTCGGCCGCCACCCCGAGCCGCCGGCGCGACGCGGCACGGTCCGCGGGGCGCCCGTCGTGGCGTGAGAAGCCTCCGGTGTAGCTGGTCCGCTCGACGACCCAGTCCGGGGTGCGGTCGCCTTCGAGCGCTCGCGGCCAGGGGGCGAGCAGCACCTGGGCGTCGCGGTACGCGAGCTCGTGCGGCAGGTCGTCCCGCCGCCCGTGCTGGCGCACGACGACGGTGGGGATGCCCAGCAGGCGCATGAGCCCGGCGACCTCCACCGACACGTCGACCACGAACGCGGCCGGGTCGTGCTCGACGACCCACGCGGTCATGAGCCCCATCCGCCGCCTGACGCCGTCGACCCCGAGGGGCGCGTAGTGCCACGCCGTCGGCTCCGCCGCCGACGCGCACGCGGGGCTGCGCGGCGGGTCCACGTCGAGCGGCAGCGGCACCACCCCCTCAGCGGGTCGGCTCGAGAACGTGGTGACGGGGCCGGGGAGGTGCGGCCGCACCGCCTGGGCCCGCGCGAGGTGCCCGCGGCCGTGGTGGTGGGCGTACCAGCCGATCACGTCAGGGCGGCCTCGTAGACCTGCAGGTAGGACCGCGCCATCCGGTCGATCGAGCCGAGCGCCTCGGCGCGACGCCGGCACGCCGACCGGTCGAGGGCCATGGCCTGCCGCAGCGCCCGGGCCAGGCCCGGGAGGTCGCCGGGCGGGACGAGCACGCCGCAGTCCGGCGTGACGATCTCGGGCAGGGCACCCCGCGCGTACCCGGCGACGGGGACGCCGCACGCGAGCGCCTCGGTGACCACGAGGCCGAACGGCTCGTCCCACGCCGGCGTCACGACGGCGACGTCGGCGGCCTGCAGCCGGGCGATGATCGCATCGCCGTCGAGGTGGCCGAGCCACGTGCGCCGATCGTCGAGCAGCGGCCGCACCTCGCGGGCGAAGTAGTCGGCATCCGGAGCGGGTCCGACGACCGCGAGGTCGAGGTCGGCGAGCCGCGCGGCCCGCAGCGCCTCGTGCGGGGCCTTCTCGGGCACGAGGCGCCCGACCCACACCGCGGTGCCGTCGCCGCCCGCGCCGGGGAGGAACCGGTCGAGGTCGATCCCGTTGTGGATCACCGCGTCGACGGGGGTCGACCAGGTGGCGGCGTTGGCGTGGGAGACGCTGACGAGCACGGTCGACCGGTCGCGGTGGGCGATCGCGGACTCGAGCCACGGCGTCGGCGGGGTGTGGAGGACCTTCACGACCGGGGCGCGCAGCGTGCGCGCCATCGCGACGGGGAGGTAGTGGAGGGAGTTGTCGTGCACGACGTCGACGTCGGCGTCCGCCAGCGAGAGCATCAGGCTCAGGTAGGCGTGGTGCTCGTCCATGAACCGGTCCGACAGCATCGAGACGTCCCCGCGCGCGGCATCGGAGAAGTCGAGGCGGGTGGCCGAGGGGCAGATGGGGGTCACCCGGAGCTCGGGGTCGGAGTCCCCGCTCGCGTAGACGGCCACCTCGTGGCCCTGGTCGCGCAGCGCGCGGGAGAGGTCGGCGGTGTGGCGCTCCAGCCCGCCGGCGTGCGGCGCGCGGAGGCCGTGCCGCACGCTCGCGATCAGGGCGATGCGCATCACGCCCCACCCGGTGGGGGCGGCGTGCGGTCGAGGGTGGCGGTGCACATCGGACGGGTTCCTCTGCGGACGGCCCGGGCGCGGCGGTCGGGCGTGCGGTGGGTGTGCGTGTCCTGCGCGGGGGCCGGGCGTCCGGACAGCACCGATGTCCTAGCCCCGCGGACCTCATCCCCAAACCGTCCGGTCGACCGGACGGAGCCGGTGTACGAGACCAGCTGGGCGGCAAGGGGTAGCGCATGCCATCGCGGATCACCGTGGCGTCCGCGCCACGCCGGCACAGCTACACCCGGCACCTCCTGCACCCCGCGGTCCCGGTGACCCACGTCGCCACGCCGGACCGGGGGTACCGCGCCGCGCAGGTGATGGATGCGCGCTGGGTCGACGCGCACGCCGACGAGCTGGACGTGTTCCACGTGCACTTCGGCTTCGGCGACGTGCCGGACGACCAGGTCGAGGCGTGGCTCGCCGCTCTGCACCGCCACGGGATCCCGCTCGTCTACACCGCCCACGACCTCGAGAACCCGCACCTCGAGGACCAGGCGCGCCACCGTCGCCAGCTCGACGTGCTGATGGCCCGCGCGGACGCGGTCGTGACGCTGACCGGACGCGCGTCGGACCGCATCCGCAGGCGGTGGGGCCGCGACGCGACGGTCATCCCCCACCCCCACGTCGTCGACCTGCGGACCGCGGCCGCCGCGGCGCGACGGCCGCAGCGGCCCGCCGGCGAGGTCGTCGTCGGGGTGCACTGCAAGGACAACCGCGCGGGGATGGATGTGTGGCCGACGCTCCAGGCCGTCCTCGAGGTGATCGCGGACCGCGCCGACGTGCGGCTCCGGGTCGACGTCAGGCCGGGCCTCGCGCGAGAGGACCCGGACCTCGCCCGCCGCGTCAGCCGGCTGGCCGGTCACCCCCGCGTCGAGGTGCGCGTGATGGGCTACGTGCCGGACGGTGTCCTGTGGCGCTACCTGATGGCCATCGACGTGGCGGTCCTGCCCTACGTGGGCGGGACGCACTCGGGGTGGGCCGAGGCCTGCGTCGACGTGGGCACGGCGGTCGTCGTCCCCGACGACCTCGCGGTCGCCGACCAGCACCCGCCGCCGCGGGTGGTCGGCGTCCGCCGTCGCGGTGTCGGTCCCGACCCCGCCGACCTGGCGGCGGCGATCGACGCGGTGCGCGCCCACGGCCGGCCACGACCGCCCACGCCTGGCCAGCGGGCGGCCCAGCGCCTGGCGATCGCGCGTCGCCACCCCGCCCTGTACGCGGACCTGATCCACCGTGCCGGCGCGGTGGCGGCCTGATGCGCACCGCCGAGCGGCGTGTCCGGGGCACCACGCGTCCCGACCGCTCGATCGTGCTCTGCGGCTCCCAGCGGGTGGGCTCGACGGTCCTGTGCGACCTGCTGACCACGACGGGTCGCCTCGGCCACCCCAAGGAGTACTTCCTCGACGACGCCCGGTCGGCGTTCGTCCGGGCGTGGGGCCTGCCCGCTGACGTGGACGACGCGACCTTCCTCGAGCGGGCGGCGGTGGACGGCACCAGCCCGAACGGGGTCTTCGCGGCGAAGGTGATGGCCGACCAGCTGGGAACCCTGGACCGCGTGACGGCCGGGCGCGGCCTGCACGCCCTCCCGCGCCCGCACGCGGTGCTCCTGACGCGGCGTGACAAGGTCGCGGCCGCGGTCTCGCAGTGGCGCGCCGAGGTGACGGGCGCCTGGTCGTCCGACCGACCCCCGGCGGAGGGGCCGGACCCCGCGTCGGCGGACCTCGGGCGCATCGGGGTGCTGCACGACCGCAAGCACGCCGAGGAGGCCCGGTGGCGCGACCGGCTGGCCGCCGACGGCCTGCCGTGGTTCGCGGCCACCTACGAGGAGTGGGCGCCCGACCCCCTCGTCCTGGTCGAGCGGGTCGCGGCCGCGGTGGGCGCGGACCTGCGGGGCACGTCGCCGACCACCGACCTGCGCCCGCAGCGCGACGAGGTCAACGAGGAGGTCGCTGCGCGCTGGGCGGCGGACGCGGGGGGCTGTGCGGCGTGCGGGGTGTGACCGTCCCCTCAGCGGACCGCCAGGTCGAGGAGCGCGGCGTGGCGCTCGGCGACGTCGCCGGGCAGCGCGCGGTCCGGGGTGGACCGGCGCAGACCGCGCTCGACGAACCCGGAGTCGATCCCGCCGCCGACGGCCGTCGCCAGGCGGCCGAGGGCCGACCGGATCCCGTCGGACACCAGCTCCTCGTGGACCAGCACGGTGATGTCGTGGGCTTCGGCGTGGGCGATGAGGTGATCGGCCAGGCACTGCCAGACGACGAAGGCCCGCTCGGCGTCGAGGGCCAGCCCCTCGTAGTACTCGACGTCGCGGGCGACCTCCCGGAGCAGGCTGTCCACGACCGCAGCCGGGTGCCGCACGATGGCGATCAGCGCGACGCCGTCGAGGGCGTCGACCCACGCCGGCAGCGTCATCGTGAGCCGGGGGTCCTTGACCACGAACGGCGACGGCGGGACGGTCTCCGCGATGCGCGTCCGCACCGCCGGCGACGGGGTCAGGTCGAGCGGCGCCGGCAGCGCGGCCAGCCACGCGTGACGGCGAGCCACCGGGACGGCGCTGCGCGCGAGGTGGGGTTCGAGGAGGTCGTCGTTCAGGGTGTTGACCGCCGAGGACTCGAAGAACCCCCGGGGGTTCGCGGGCGTCGGCGGCAGCAGGTCGCCGTTGACCGCCCACCCGCTGTGGGCGAGCAGGCCGGCCAGCATGCTCGTGCCGCTCCGCGGCGGCCCGAGGACGAGCACGTCCCGTCGCCCACCCACCTGTGTCCCGTCGCCAGCCACCGACCCCGGATCCTACGCCCATGACCGACACGGCCCCCCTCAGCGCCTGCACCCTGGTGCGCAACCGCAACGCGATGCTCGCGGCGATGCTCGACGGGTTCGCCCGCGGCACGACGTGGCCGGCCGAGGTCGTCGTCGCCCACGCCGGCGGCGAGGACCCGCGCGCGGTGATCGATCCCGCGCTGCCCTTCGACGTGCGCATCATCCCCCTCGACGTGCCCGACGAGCGGATCCCGTACTCGACGGCCCGGAACGCGACCGCGGCGGCCGCGACATCCGAGGCGATCGTGTTCATGGACGCCGACTGCATCCCCGCGGCGTCCTGCGTCGCGGCGTTCGCCGACGCGCTGGCCGCCGAGGACGCGGTGTGCATCGGCGACGTGCGGTACCTCCCGCCGCTCGACGAGGTCCCCGCCGACGAGGCGGGCCTGCGCGCCGCGTCCCGTCGCCACCCCGCCCGGGAGGAGCCGCCCGCGGACGGGTGGGTCCGCAGCGACCGCTACGAGCTCGTGTGGGGCCTGTGCCTCGGCCTGCGGCGCGCGACGTTCGACCGCCTGGGCGGGTTCGCCGACGGCTACCACGGCTACGCCGGGGAGGACACCGACCTCGCGTTCACCGCCCGGGCTGCCGGGGTGCCGCTGCTCCTGGTGCACGGCGCGGACGTGTACCACCAGCACCACGACACCTTCGAGCCGCCGCTGCAGCAGTTCCGGGCGACCCTCGAGAACGCCCGGACGTTCCACCGGCGCTGGGGGTGGTGGCCGATGGGCGGGTGGCTCGACGGCTTCGCCGACCTCGGGCTCATCGAGCGGGCGGGCGACGACGTGGTGGTCCTCCGCGACCCGACGCCGGAGGAGGTGGAGGCGGCGCGGCAGACGATCGCGCGCCCGTTCCGCGAGATCGGCGATGATGGCTGACGTGACGCGCGCATCGGTGGTGTACGGCCTGCTGGTCGCCACCGCCCGGTTGCTCTACCGCGTGATGGGCTGGCGGGTCGAGGTGGTGGGCGGCCACCTGCTGCCTCGCACCGGGCCCGTCGTGCTGGTGGCCAACCACGTCAGCCACGTGGACCCCCTCTACCTCGCGATCGCCGCGGCCAGACACGGCCGACGCCTGTCGTTCCTCGGCAAGCGCGAGGTGTTCCAGCACCCGGTGCTCGGCCCCCTCGGCCGCTGGAGCGACCAGATCGAGGTCGACCGGGGCGGCCTGGCCGGCGACGCCGTCGGGGCGGCCGTCGGGGTCCTGCGGCGCGGCGGGGCGGTCTGCGTCTTCGCCGAGGGGACCATCTCGCCCTCGTTCGTCCCCGCACCCCCGCGGCCGGGCGCGGCCCGCATCGCCGTCGAGGCGAGCGTCCCCCTCGTCCCCGTCGCGCTCTGGGGCGGGCAGCGCATCATCACCAAGGGGCGCAACGCGTTCTACACGCGGCGGGTCGTCCAGACGGTGCGGTTCGGCGCGCCGATCATCGCCGAGGGGTCCGAGGACCCGCGGCAGCTGACGGCGCGCGCCTGGCAGCAGGTCATGCACCTCGTCGAGGCGTCCACGGCCGCGTACCCGCAGGCGCCGTCGGGACCGGAGGACCGCTGGTGGGTGCCGGCCCACCTCGGCGGGACCGCCCCGACCGTGCAGGAGGGCCTCGCGCTGCTGGCCCGCGAGGAGGAGGCGCGCCGGCGTCGACGCCAGGCCGAGCTGGGGTCGGACTAGCCGCGGCGGGAGCTGATCAGCAGCTCCAGGCCGTCGAGGATCCGCGCCAGCCCGAACGCCAGGTCGTCACGCGGGTCGGAGTGCGGAGCCGCGATCGTGGCCCCCACCCGGCCGGCGACGGGGTACTCGCGGCCGGCGGTCACCCGCTCGAGGGTCGGCAGGACGCTGAACCACCACTGGTCGTCGCTGATGCCGCTCCGCTCGGCGTCGCGGGCGATCTCGATCGCCCGGCGCGCGCTGCCGACCACGTGGCTGCGGACGAGCTCGACCGCGGCGTTCATCTCGACGTCGCTGAGCCCCAGCCCATCGATGATGCGGAGCTCGGCCTCGTAGCGGTCGAACGCGTGAGGGCCGAGGACGGGCCGCGTCACCGGGACCTCGAGGAGCCAGGGGTGACGGCGGTAGGCCGCCCACCAGCCGTCGGCGACGGACTCGAGCGCGTGCCGCCAGCCCTCGTGCTCGGTGACCACCGGCAGCTCGCCCATCACCTCGTCGACCATGAGCGGGATCAGCTCGGCGCGACCGGGGACGTAGGTGTACAGCGACATCGTGCCCACACCGAGGCGCTCGGCGACGCGCCGCATCGACAGGGCCCCGAGCCCCGCCTCGTCCGCCACGGCCACGGCGGCGGCCACGACCCGCCCGGCGGTCAGCCCCGTTCGCGGTGACGGCTTCTCCTCACCCCGCCACAGGAGCTGCAGCACGCGGGTGTGGTCGGGGTAGTCCGGATCGGTCGCCATGGGGTCCTGAGGCGTCGGATGCTATCCGGCCGGCTGGCCGGGAGTTCCTGCAGCACAATCGTACACCATACGGTACGGTGTACGGTCGTGACGTCAAGAATGGTCGCGCTCGTGATGGCGCGATCGAGGACCTCGAGGAGGGAGACCGTCCCGATGATGATCACCGCACGCGCGCTGTCGCGGACGTTCCGACCGGCGCGGTCGGAGGAGGTCGAGGCCGTCAGGGGCATCGACCTCGACGTGGACGACGGGGAGCTGGTCGCGGTGCTGGGGCCGAACGGCGCCGGCAAGACCACCCTCATCCGGATGCTGACGACGCTGCTGCGCCCCAGCGGCGGGACGGCGACGGTCGTCGGCCAGGACGTCCGCACCGAGCCGGCCGCCGTCCGCCGCCGCATCGGCTACGTCGGCCAGGGCAACGCCGCCGGGCTGTACCAGCGCGTCGACGACGAGCTGATGAGCCAGTGCCGCGCCTACGGGCTGCGTGGGTCGGACGGACGACGACGCGTCGCCGAGCTGGCGGACGCCTTCTCCCTCGGCGCCCTGCTCACGCGGAAGGGCCAGACGCTGTCGGGTGGTCAGCGCCGTCGGGTCGACGTCGCCATGGGGTTGGTCCACCACCCCTCCCTGCTGTTCCTCGACGAGCCGTCGACCGGGCTCGACCCGCAGAGCCGCGCGAACCTGTGGGGCCACATCGCCGAGGTGCGCCGTGCGAGCGGCATGACCATCCTCCTGACCACCCACTACCTGGAGGAGGCGGACCTGATGGCCGAGCGGGTCGTGGTCGTCGATGACGGGCAGGTGATCGCCGACGACGCACCAGCCCGGCTCAAGGCCGACCTGGCCGGCGACCGGATCACCGTCGGGCTCTCCTCGCCGGACGACGTGGACGCCGCGGCGACCCTGGGCCGCGAGCTGGCCGGCGACGGGACGTGCGCGGTCGACGGCACCGAGCTGTCGCTGCGGGCGACCGCGGGCGACGAGGTGCTGGCCGGGTTCCTGCAGCACCTGGCCCGGCGCGGCATCGAGGTGGCGCGCGCGGTCGTCGAGCGACCGACGCTCGACGACGTGTTCCTGTCCCTCAGCGGGCGCAGCCTGCGGGAGGAGACGATCGGCACGGCCGAGGTCGAGGAGGTGGCGGCGTGACCCGGGTCGCAGACGACGTCTGGACGGTCTTCTGGCGCGAGTCCCTGCCGGGTCTGCGCGAGCCCGCCGGCCTGCTGTTCGCGGTCTTCCAGCCCCTCGTGTTCCTGGCGCTGTTCGGTCCCCTCCTCAGCGGCGTCGCCGAGGTGCCGGGCGCCAGCGCGTGGCAGTGGTTCGTCCCCTCGGTCCTGGTGATGCTGGCGCTGTTCTGGACCGCCAACATCGGCTACTCGCTGCTCACCGACATGGCCACCGGATCCCACGAGCGGTTGCTCGTCACGCCGATGAGCCGCCACGCGATCGCCGTCGGCCGAGCCCTCAAGGCCGTCGCCGAGCTGGTCGTCCAGGGCCTCCTGATCGTGGCGGTCGTCGTCCCCTTCGGCTTCGAGCTGCACCCGGTGGGCGCGCTGCTCGGGTTCGTCGGGCTGGTGCTGCTGGGCGTGGCCGCCGGCACGCTGTCCGACGCGCTCGCGATCGCCTCGGGGGGCAAGCACGAGATCTTCTACACGGTGCAGTCCAGCCTGGTCTTCCCGCTGCTGTTCCTGTCCGGGATGATGCTCCCCCTGGACACCGGACCGGGCTGGATGCAGGCCGTCGGCAGGATCAACCCGCTGACGTGGGTCGTCGACGGGATGCGCGCGGCGTTCGCGGGCGAGGTCGGCGGCGACGTCGCGGTCGGGCTGGCCACCGCCGCGGGCCTCGCCGCCATCGGCGTCGTCCTCGTCACCCGCGGCATGGCCGGGGCGGTGGATCGCTGATGGCCGCGCGCTCCGCCATCCGCGTGACCGGGGCCAGGGAGCACAACCTGGCCGACGTCACCGTCGCGGTCCCCAAGCAGGCGCTGACCGTCGTCACCGGCGTGTCCGGGTCGGGCAAGTCGTCCCTGGTCTTCGACACCATCGCGGCGGAGGCCCAACGCCAGCTGAACGAGACGTTCACCGCGTTCGCGCGGAACTTCCTCCCGAGCTACGGCCACCCCGACGTCGACCTGATCGAGGACCTGTCCGCGGCGATCGTCGTCGACCAGAAGCGCCTGGTCGGCGGGGCCCGCTCCACGGTCGGGACGATTACCGACATCGCGCCGGTGCTGCGCCTGCTCTTCAGCCGCGCGGGCGAGCCCCACGTCGGCTACGCGCACGCGTTCAGCTTCAACCTCCCCCAGGGCATGTGCCCGACCTGTGAGGGGATCGGCGAGGTCCGCGGCGTCGACCTCGACGCGTTCGTCGACCGGTCCCGGTCCCTCGCGGACGGCGCGCTGCGCCACCCGATGTTCAAGCCCGGCGGGTGGATGCTCGACGTGTACCTGCAGTCCGGGTTGTTCGATCCGGACAAGCCGCTGGGCGAGTACGGCGACGACGAGCTCGACGCCCTGCTGCACCGCGTCGAGGGCAAGGTGTCGACGGCGGTCAACGGCGCGGAGATGAACCTGTCCTACGAGGGCGCGGTGGCGAAGTTCCGCCGCCTCTACCTCCAGCGCGACACCACGGACATGTCCGAGCGCACCAGGGCCGCTGCGGAGCGGTTCACCACCGCCGTCCCCTGCGAGGACTGCGGCGGGTCACGGCTGAACGCCGCCGCCCGGGCCGCCCGCGTGTGCGGGTACGGCATCGCCGAGCTGTCGTCGCTGGAGGCCACGCGCCTCGCGGGGGCCCTGGCCGGCTTCGACCTGCCGCCGGCGGTCACCCCGGTCCTCGAGGCGCTCCGCACGCGGGTCGAGGACCTGGTCGAGATCGGCCTCGGCTACATCACCCTGGACCGGCCCACCGCGACCCTGTCGGGCGGGGAGTCGCAGCGGATCAAGATGGTCCGCCACCTCGCCAGCAGCCTCACGGACATGCTGTACGTGTTCGACGAGCCGAGCATCGGCTTGCACGCCCGCGACGTGACACGGCTGACGGCGCTGCTCGGTGCGCTGCGCGACAAGGGCAACACCGTGCTGGTCGTCGAGCACGACCGCGACGTGATCCTCGCCGCGGACCACGTGATCGACATGGGTCCGGGTGCCGGCGCTGCCGGCGGGCACGTGGTGTTCGAGGGGCCGCCGTCGCGCCTGCCGTCCGCGGCGACGCCGACCGGCACCCACATGGACCGCCACCTGGCCATCAAGGACGCCGTGCGGACCCCGACCGGCTGGCTGGCCGTCGAGGGGGCGACCCTCCACAACCTCTGCGACGTCGACGTGGCCTTCCCCACCGGGGTCCTGACCGTCGTGACCGGCGTGGCGGGGTCGGGCAAGAGCTCGCTGGTGCACGGCGAGCTCCTCCGCCGCCACCCCGACGCCCTGGTCGTGGACCAGTCGCCGGTCTCGACGAACCGGCGGTCCAACACCGCCACCTACCCCGGGATCCTGGACCCGATCCGCAAGGCGTTCGCGACGGCGAACGGGGTCAGCCCGTCGCTGTTCAGCGCGAACTCCGAGGGTGCGTGCGAGGAGTGCCAGGGCCTCGGCGTCATCTACACCGACCTCGCGTTCATGGATCCGATGACGGCGACCTGCGAGCTGTGCCGCGGCCGGCGGTTCGCCGACGACGTGCTGGTCCACACCCTGGACGGCGCGACGATCGCGGACGTGCTCGAGATGACGTGCGCCGAGGCGCTGGGCTTCTTCGCCGGCCGCCGGTCGGTCGCCCGCACGCTGCAGGCGCTGGTCGACGTCGGTGTGGACTACCTCACCCTCGGCCAGCCCCTGACGACGCTGTCGGGCGGCGAGGCGCAGCGGGTCAAGCTGGCGATGGAGCTGGGCGGGGACGGGCGGACCACCGTGCTCGACGAGCCGACGACCGGGTTGCACATGGCGGACGTCGAGCGCCTGCTCGGGGTGCTCGACCGGCTCGTCGACGCGGGCGGCACCGTCATCGTGATCGAGCACGACCTCGACGTGATCCGACGGGCCGACTGGATCATCGACCTCGGCCCCGAGGGAGGCAGCGCCGGCGGGCGGGTCGTGTTCACCGGGACCCCGGCGGCGCTGCTCGAGTGCCAGGAGTCCCACACCGCCGACGCGGTCCGGCGTGACGCGAGGGCGACGGCCGGGGTGGGCTGAGCTGCGCCACCCCTCTGACCAGCCGCTCCGGCGAGGCGCCACCCGAGCTGGACCGCCGAGGCCCGAGCGGAGCGAGGCCACGACTCGGCGGAACAGGGCTGGGCGCGGCGGAGCCGCACCTCGCGTTGCCAGCCCGGAGGGCTGCGTCAGCGGCGGACGAGACCGCGGGGGTGGTCGGCGAAGCCGGCCTGGCGGAGGGCGGGGACGAGGGGTTGGTCGACCGCGGGATCGCCGTCGACCTTCGCGATGCGGAGGTCCCGGACCCGCCCCGACTCCACGAGATCAGCAGCAGCCGCGGCGGCAGCCGCCAGCAGGTCGGGGTCCTCGGTGAAGGTGAGGGCCGACCGGCCGCCCTTCTCGAGGAACAGCACCAGTCGGCCGTCGACGGTGATGACGTGTGCGCCGGCGACCCGGCGGGGGCGGCCGCGCTCGGACCCCGGGGCCGGCCAGGCGAGCGCGGCGCCGTAGACCTGGGCGGGATCGGCAGCGCCGAGGGCCAGCACCTCCGGCTCGCGGTCCGGGCGGTCGTCGGGCTCGCGGAGCGCCCGGAGCCGGTCGACGGCGCCGGGAAGGGCGAACTGGGCGCCGCCGAGCCCCTCGACGAAGTACCCGCGACGGGTGCGGCCGGCGTCCTCCATCGCCTTCAGCACCGGGTAGACGCCGCTGAAGGCGCCGGGGAGGTCCTCGGCGGCCACCCCGTCCCGGGTCACCACCCCGTGACGGCCGAGGAGCACCGCGGCACGGGCCGCCATGCGCTCGGTGGCCGGCACGCGCTCATCGACCAGGTCGCGGACGAGCGACCAGCGGCCCGCCGCCGCGGGGGGGCCGGTGCGCGACGCCACCCGGCCGGGACGGGCCCGCCGGCCGCGCGCGCTCCGCCGTGCCGGTGTGCCGGTGAGCGCTCGCAGGGCGCCGAAGGTGTCGTTCGTGACCAGCCCCTGCCACACGAGGTCCCACAGCGCGGCGACGACGTCGGCCTCGGGGAGACCCGTCCCACCAGCGGCCAGTGCGGCGCGCAGCAGCTCGGGCCAGAACGACGCACCGCGATCGGACAGGTGCGCGAGCAGGGCGGCGTGCACGCCGTCGAGGTCCTCGGGCACCGCCGGCGGGTCGAGCAGGACGGCCGCCTGGTCGCGCAGGTACAACCCGACACGGCCGTCCGCCGATGCGAGCGGGCCGAGGCCCGCCCACACCACGTCGCCCGCCGCCGCGAGCTCGTCGAGCCACGCCGGCGTGTATCCGCGGATCCGGCTGGCCAGCACGTCGGACTCGAGGATCGACGCGGGCACCGGCGTGCCCTGCAGCTGCTCGACGACCTCGAACGTCCGGTCGACCCCGGGCGTCCGGGGGCGCAGCGCCGCCCCCTGCCAGGCGGGCACGAAGCGGGCGAACGCATCGGGACCCACCGGCTCGACGTCACGGCGGAGCGCTGCGAGCGACCGCCGGCGCAGGCGGCGCAGCACACCGGCGTCGATCCACTCCCGCTGAGAGCCGCCGGGGCGGAACTCCCCCGACGTGACGCGCTGCTCGGAGACCAGCGCCTTCAGCGCGAGCTCCACGGCGTCGCGCGGCAGCCCCAGCCGCGCCGAGACGTCCGCCGTGGCGAACGGCCCGTGGGTGCGGGCGAACCGGGCGACGAGGTCGACCATCGGTCGCTCCACGGCCTGGGTCAGCACGTCGGGCAGCCCGACGGGCACGGGGACGCCGAGCCCGTCGCGCAGCCGCGCGGCGTCCTCCACCGCCGCCCAGCGCTCCTCGGACGCCACGCGGGCCCGGTAGACCCGCCGCTCGGCCTCGAGCTGGGCCAGCCACGCCTCGGCGTCGCCCGCCGTCCGGGCGACGACCTCGTCGGTCCGCAGGTCCCCGATGACGCGGAGCAGGTCGTGGACGTCGTCGGCCGATCGGGCGTGGCGGTCCTCGGAGAGGTGCTGGAGCTCGAGCTCGAGCGTGTCGAGCGCGTCCCGGTCGATCAGGTCGCGCAGCTCGTCGGCGCCGAGCAGCTCGGCGAGCAGCTCGCGGTCGAGGGTCAGCGCGGACGCGCGGCGTTCGGCAAGCGGGGCGTCGCCCTCGTACATGTAGCCGGCGAGGTAGTCGAACAGCAGGGACGCGGCGAACGGCGACGCGGTCTCCGAGCGCACCTGGGTCACGCGGACACGACGACCGGCGATGTCGGAGAGGAGCCCCTGCAGGGCCGGGACGTCGAAGACGTCGCGGAGGCACTCGCGGTAGGTCTCGAGCAGGATCGGGAACGACCCGAACCGGCTGGCCACCCCCAGCAGGTCCTGGGCGCGCTGGCGCTGCTGCCACAGCGGGGTGCGGCCACCCGGCCGCCGCTTGGGCAGCAGGAGGGCCCGCGCCGCGCACTCGCGGAACCGGCTGGCGAACAGCGTCGAGTTCGCCAGCTCGGCGACCACCAGGTCCTCGACCTCCTCGGCGTCGGGGACCAGCACCTCGCGGAGGACCGCGTCGTCCAGCCACTCCCCCGACGACGCCTCGAGGCCCGCCCACGGGTCGGCGACCCCCTCCGACCCCGCGTCGCCCAAGGCGGGGAGCCCGCCGCCGCCCCAGCCGGCGTCGGGCAGGCGGAGGACGATCCCGTCGTCGGACACCATCGTCGCGACCTCGATGCCGAACCGCTCCCGCAGCCGCGCCTCGATCGCGAGCGCCCACGGGGCGTGCACCCGCCCGCCGAAGCTCGACAGGATGCAGACCCGCCAGTCGCCGATCTCGTCGCGGAACCGCTCGACGACGATCTGGGTGTCGCTCGGCAGCACCTCGGTCGCGGCCCGCTGCTCCTCGACGTAGGCGAGCAGGTTCGCCGCGGCGAGCTGGTCGAGGCCGTAGCCCTCCCGCAGCGCCGCCTGCCGCTCGTCGTCCTCCGACGAGCCCGAGGGGCCAGCCGCGCCCAGGGCGCCGAGGAACGCCCCGACGGCCCGACCGACCTCGATGGGCCGCGACGGGGTGTCGCCGTGCCAGAACGGCAGCCGGCCCGGCTGCCCGGGCGCGGGGCTGACCAGCACCTGGTCGCGGGTGATGTCCTCGACGCGCCAGGTCGACGCGCCGAGCACGATCGTCTCGCCGGGCCGGGTCTCGTAGACCATCTCCTCGTCCAGCTCACCTACCCGCCGACCCGGCCCCTCCCCCGCGATGAAGACCCCGTAGAGCCCGCGGTCGGGGATCGTCCCCCCCGAGGTCACGGCGATCCGCTGGGCACCGCGCCGGCCGGTGATCACGTCCTCGATGCGGTCCCAGGTGACCCGCGGTCGCAGCTCGGCGAACTCGTCGGAGGGGTAGCGGCCGCTCAGCATGTCGAGCACGCCGTCGAGCTGGCTGCGCGGCAGCTCGGCGAACGGTGCGGCGGCGCGGAGGACGTCGTGGAGCTCGCCGACGTGCCAGGGATCCATGGCCGCCATCGCGACGACCTGCTGGGCCAGCACGTCGAGGGGGTTGCGCGGGTAGCGGGTCTGCTCGATGTCCCCGTCGAGCATCCGGCGGGTCACGACCGCGGCCTCGACCAGGTCGCCGCGGAACTTGGGGAAGATCCGGCCCACCGACGGGGCGCCGACCTGGTGACCCGCCCGGCCGATCCGTTGGAGGCCGCTCGCGACGCTGCCGGGCGACTCGACCTGGATGACCAGGTCGACCGCCCCCATGTCGATGCCGAGCTCGAGCGACGAGGTCGCCACGACGCAGGGCAGCCGGCCGGCCTTCAGGTCCTCCTCGATCAGGACCCGCTGCTCGCGGGCCACCGACCCGTGGTGGGCGCGGGCGATGACCGGCGGCGCGACTGGGTCCCCGGCCGCCCCGTCCACGTCCTGGGCGGCCGCCCAGCGCTCCGCGGCGAGGTCGTTCAGCCTGGCGCAGAGCCGCTCGGACAGCCGGCGGGAGTTGGTGAAGACGATCGTGGAGCGGTGGGACTCGACCAGGTCGAGGATCCGCGGGTGGACCGCCGGCCAGATCGACCGTCGGCTCTCGCCCTGCGCCGACGCAGGCCCCTCCGGCGCCTCGGGGATGACCTGACCGAGGTCCGCCATGTCCTCTACGGGGACGACCACCTCGACGTCGAGGACCTTCTCGCTGGGCACCTCGACGACCTCGACGGGACGTGGCCGCCACGTCCCGCCGTCCACCTGCCCGCCGCCGAGGAAGGCGGCGACCTCGGAGAGCGGGCGCTGCGTCGCGGACAGCCCGATCCGCTGGAGGGGTGCGTCGGCGCCGGCGCCGCGGCGCAGCGCCTCCAGCCGCTCGAGGGAGACCGCCAGGTGGGCGCCCCGCTTGGAGCCGGCCACGGCGTGGACCTCGTCGACGATGACCGTCTCCACGTCGGCGAGCGTCTCGCGCGCCCGCGAGGTGAGGTACAGGTAGAGCGACTCCGGCGTCGTGATGAGGATGTCCGGTGGCCGGGCAGCGAGCGCCCGGCGCTCGTCGGCCGCGGTGTCGCCGGACCGCAGCCCGACCGACACGGAGCTCAGCGCCTGCCCCAGCCTGGTCGCGGCCTGCTGGATGCCGACGAGCGGGGCCCGCAGGTTGCGGTCGACGTCGTAGGCGAGCGCCTTCAGGGGGGAGATGTAGAGGACCCGGGTGCCCTCCGCCGGCGGGGCGGCGACCAGGCGGTCGATGGCGGCGAGGAACGCGGCCAGGGTCTTGCCCGACCCGGTGGGCGCGCTCACCAGGACGCTGCGGCCCTCGAGGACGTGGTGCCACGCGGCGACCTGCGCGGCGGTGGGGGCGGCGAAGGACGCGGCGAACCAGGCCCGCGTGGCGGGGCCGAAGCGCTCCAGCACCTGATCCATCCGGCGGCCAGCCTACGGGCGGCGTGTGACACCTCCCCGGACCGGGTCGTCGCGGAGGACATCACCGTGCGTCGCCCGTCGCCGGGGGTAGGATCCTGCTCTCGTCATGACGATCAGCTTGTCCATCCCGGGTGACGCGGCGCACATGTCGGTCCTCCGCGCGACCGCGGCGTCCGTCGCCGCGCGCGCACGCCTCACCATCGACCAGCTCGAGGACGTCCGCCTCGCGGTCGAGGAGGCGGCGACGACCCTCCTCGCCGGGTCCCCCGCAGCCATCGAGGTGTCGATGGACCCGACGAACCTCCCGCTGACCGTGACCGTGTCGGCGTCGCCCACCGGGCCCGTCGACCTGGACCCCAAGGGGTTCAGCTGGACGATCCTGTCGGCCATGACCGATGAGTTCGAGGTGGATGCGAGCGGCGGGTCGGTCACGCTGACGATGCGCTTCGCATCCCTCACCCCGTCGACGTGAGCACCGAGGGGCTCCGCGGCTACGAGCGGTCAGACACCAAGGAGCTCTTCCGGATGCTGCGGGAGACGGGCGATCCCGACGTGCGGGAGCGCCTGGCCGAGCTGCACCTGCCGCTCGTGCAGTTCCTCGCCAAGCGGTTCGGCGACCGCGGTGAGCCGCTCGAGGACTTGGTCCAGGTGGGGTCGGTCGGTCTGCTGAAGGCCATCGACCGCTTCGACCTGACGCGGGAGGTCGAGTTCTCCACCTACGCCACACCGACGATCGTCGGCGAGATCAAGCGGCACTTCCGGGACAAGGGCTGGTCGGTCCGGGTCCCCCGCCGCCTGCAGGAGCTGAGCCTGCGCCTCGGCAAGGCCACCTCGCGGCTGCACCAGGAGCTCGGCCGTGCGCCGACGGTGCCGGAGCTGGCCGAGGAGCTGGGGGTGTCCGAGGACGAGGCGCTCGAGGCGTACGAGGCGTCGATGGCCTACTCGACGGGGTCCCTCGACGCCCGGGTCGGCCGGGACGAGGACTCCGCCACCCTGGGCGAGATGATGGGGGACGACGACGACCGGCTCGATCAGCTCGAGCACTTCGCGTCGATCGCCCCGGCGATCGAGGACCTGGACGCCCGTGAGAAGCGCATCATCTACCTGCGGTTCTTCAAGGGGATGACGCAGAGCCAGATCGCCGAGGAGGTGGGCATCAGCCAGATGCACGTCTCGCGCCAGCTGGCCCGCACGATCCGCTTCCTCCGGGCCCGCCAGACCGACCGGGACGCCACCTTCTGACCCGGGGTGCGTAGGGCCGGCCTACGCCATCCGCACCGTCGAGGGGGTCCGGTCGGGGGATCTGGTGCCCACACCCTCCCCTGGGCGTCCGCATTGCCGATGTGACCGGGGATGAGCCAGCGCCTCGGTGGGGGACGTCGTCTCGTGCGACGTGCGTGGTCGGCCGTGACCGACCCCGACTCGCCGCGCCTGCTGCGGCGCCTGGAGGGCGGGTTCCTCTGCGCCACCGTCGCGGCCGGGCTCGTCGTGGCCCTGCTGATCGTGACCGGTGGAGCTGCGGAGCGTGCGAAGGCGGTCGGCCTGCTCGGGCTCGGGCTGGCGCTGGGCAGCTGGTGGCGTCTTCGCCGCCGCAGGCGCGTCCCCGTCCAGCAGTACGCCATCGAAGCAGTGGCCCTGACGGCGGTCGGCGTCGGCGTCGGCGAGCCGTCCTTGGCCCTCGGGCTGATGTACCTGGCGTTGCACTACCGCGCGCTGGTCGACAGCCCGTGGGGGACCGCCGCGACGGCGGTCACGTTCCTCGGCGCCCACGTCGGTGCGGTGCACATCGCGGGCGGGCTGGGGACCGCAGCGGTGCCCGCGACCGACCCGGCCGTGCTGCAGCAGGTGATGGGGTTCGGCTTCGCGGGCCTGGTCATGCAGGTCCTCGTGCGGACCGCGTGGGGCCAGCAGCGCGACGCCGACCGCCAGCAGGCGGTGGCACGGACGACGGCGGCGTTCGGCCGGGCGTCCTCGGAGGCGGAGCTGGCGGACCTCGTGGTAGCCGGCGCCCGCGGGCTGGCGGGGATCGACGGCCGGGAGGCGGTGGTGGCCCTGGGCCCGGGTGCGCTCGGTGGCCTGCGGGTCCTGCCGATGGCGACTGCGACGTGCCCCGAGGGGTCGCTCGACCCCGGTCTCGACGCGGCCGCCCTGGTGGCGGGCAGAGCTCAGGCCATCAGATGCGCGCGCAGCTGCGCCGCCGACAGCGACGCCCCGACCTGCACCGCGGCCGGGGTCGTGGTCGACGGCCGGCTGGACGGTCTGGTCGCGATCCGCGGTGCCGGCGACCGCGACCTGCCTGCGCTCCAGACGCTCGCCGCAGACGCCGGCCTGGCGCTCGATCGCCTGCGATCCGCCGCCCGGACCGAGGCGAGCGAGGCCCGCTTCCGGGCGCTGATCGCCAACGCCTCGGACTGCCTGCGGATCCTCGACTCCCGCGGCGTGATCACCTTCGAGAGCGACGCGGTCCGGTCGGTCTTCGGGTTCGAGCCGGGCGCGGTGGTGGGCCGCCAGGCCCTCGAGCTGATCCACCCCGGCGACCACGAGCGGATGGCCGCCGGGCTGCAGGAGATGCTGGCCGACCCGTCGGTCGCCCACAGCGTCGAGTTCCGGGCGCAGCACGCCGACGGGAGCTGGCGGGCGGTGGAGGCGTCCGTCCGCGACCTCCGCGACCACCCGGACGTCGGCGGCATCGTCGTCAACTACCGGGACGTCTCGACCCGCAAGGAGCTCGAGCGGCGGCTGGTGCACGCCGCGACCCACGACCAGCTGACCGGCCTCGCCAACCGCACCCGCTTCTACGAGGTGCTGGACGAGGCGCTGGTCGAGGCGCTGGTCGTTCGCCCCGGCACCGTCGGGTCCGGCTCACCCGCGGCCGTGGCGATCCTCTTCGTCGACCTCAACGGCTTCAAGGACGTCAACGACGCCCGCGGCCACGTCGTGGGCGACCGGGTCCTCGCGGCCACCGCCGAGCGGCTGCGCGAGGCGGTCGGGCCCGCGGGCACGGTCGCGCGGCTCGGTGGCGACGAGTTCGCCGTCCTGGTCACCGGGCCCGCGGCCGCGGATGCGCCGCGTCTCGCCCGTCGCCTGCGCACGACGCTCGCCGCACCGATCCCGCTGCCCGACGACTGCCCGGCGCAGGTCTCGGCCAGCATCGGCGTGGCCGTCCGGACCGACGAACCGGATGCCGAGGCGCTGCTCTCCAACGCCGACCTCGCGATGTACTGGGCGAAGGAGGGGGACGGCGGCGGCGTCGAGGTGTACGACGTCTCGATGCGGGAGGACCAGCGGGCGCGGGAAGCGCTGCAGGTCGACATCGACCGCGGGCTCGCCGCAGGGGAGTTCGTCCCGGCCTACCAGCCGATCGTCGACCTCGCGTCCGGGGCGCTCGTCGGCGCCGAGGCGCTGGTGCGCTGGCACCACGCGGCGAGGGGCGAGCTGCCGCCGGGGGTGTTCCTGCCGCTCGCCGAGGACACCGGCCAGGTCGTCGCGATCGGACGGCACGTCCTCGCGTCGGCCTGCGCCGACGCCGCCCGCTGGCCCCTGCCCCTCCCGGTCAACGTCAACCTCTGCGCCGCGGAGCTGCTCGACGACGGCCTCGTCGGCCACGTGCGCGCGGTGCTGGCCGCCGCCGGTCTGCCGGCTGACCGCTTGGTGGTCGAGATCACCGAGACCCAGGTCCTGCACGAGCTCGACGCGGTCCGGGAGGTGCTCGAGCAGCTGCGCGCCCTGGGCGTCCGGGTCGCCCTCGACGACTTCGGCACCGGGTACTCCTCGCTCACCATGCTCGACCGGTTCCCGGTGTCGTGGATCAAGATCGACCGGAGCTTCGTGTCGACCCTGGGCACGGCCGCGGAGTCCCCGGTCGCCGCCGCCACGATCGCGCTGGCCCGCGCCATGGGCGTCTCGGTCACCGCAGAGGGCGTCGAGGAGCCCCGTCAGGCCCGACGTCTGCGGGAGGCCGGGTGCGACAGCGCGCAGGGCCACCTGTTCGCCATGCCGCTGCCCGGTCCGGCCTTCGCCGACCGGTTGCGGGCGGAGCTCCGCTCCGCCGCCGCGTCGTGACCGCGGCGGCCTCCCGCCCACGGCGACCGGGGACGGCACACTGTCGGTGATGGGACGCCCGCGCCTGGTCAGCCTGCTCGTGTGCTGCGCGGTGCTGGCGTCCGCGTGCAGCCAGCTGGTCGAGGTGTCGGTCCGGGACATCGATCTCGAGCCGGTCGACACCTACGCCCAGTCGTTCGTGTACGCCGCCGACGGGTCGCTGATCGCGACCTTCCGGTTCTCGCACCGAGAGCCGGTCGACGCGGCGGACCTGCCCCCGCACCTCATCGACGCGGTCGTCGCCGCCGAGGACCGGCGGTTCTTCGACCACGACGGCGTGGACGCCCGCGCCATCGCCCGGGCCTGGGTCGCCAACCGGCAGGCCGGCGGGATCGTGCAGGGCGGGTCGACGATCACCCAGCAGCTCATCAAGAACCGCTACTTCCCCGACGCGCCGAACACCCTCGAGCGGAAGGCGACCGAGGCGCACCTGGCATGGCAGCTCGAGGAGGAGTCCTCGAAGATCGAGATCCTCACCGAGTACCTGAACACGGTGTACCTCGGCAGCGGGGCGTACGGGATCGAGGCCGCCGCGCAGACGTACTTCCGGACGACGACGAGCGACCTCAGCCTGCCCGAGGCCGTCCTCCTGGCCGGGCTGATCCGGTCCCCCGAGACCACGTCCCCCTACGCGGACCCCGACGCGGCGAGGGCCGAGCGCAGCCGCGTCGCGGTGGCGATGCACGGCGAGGGCACCCTCGACGCGGCCCAGCTCGCCGCGGTGGAGGCGGCGCCGCTGGACGTGGCGCCGCCCCCGGACCAACCGGTCACCCGGTTCCCGTTCTTCGTCGAGTACGTGAAGCGCACGCTGGTCGCCGACCCCGAGTTCGGGTTCGACGAGACCAGCCGCTGGCGGCGCCTGTTCGGTGGCGGCCTGCGGATCCACACCACGATCGACCCGGCGCTGCAGGCCATGGCGGAGCGGGCGGCGACCGCGTTCTGGAGCGGACCTGAGGACCCGGAGGTCGCGATCAGCGTGGTCCAGCCGGGAACCGGCGCGGTGCTCGCCCAGGTCGGCGGGCGGGACTTCACCGCGAGCCAGTTCGACCTGGCGACGCAGGGCCGGCGCCAGCCCGGCAGCACCTTCAAGGTCTTCGCGCTGGCGGCGGCGCTGAGCCGCGGCTGGCGGCTCGACTCCACGATCGCGTCGGGGTCGGGCACCTTCGACGTGGGGGCCGGTGACCCCTGGTCGGTCGCGAGCGGCACGTCGGGCGACCTCACGCTCCGCGAGGCGCTGGTCCGGTCCTCCAACGGCGCGTTCGCCCGGCTGGCCCTCGAGCTCGGCCCGGGCGCGGTCGAGTCCGCCGCCCAGGCCATGGGCATCACCTCGGAGGTCGGCGCCAACCCCTCCATCGTGCTCGGCGGCCTGGCGGGTGGGGTGTCGCCCCTCGAGATGGCCGGCGCGTTCGCGACCCTGGCGAACGGCGGCGTCCACGCGCGGCCGACGCCGATCACCCGCATCGACGACGCCGACGGCACGACGGTGTGGGAGCCGCGCGGCATGCCGCGGGTCGCCCTGGACCCCGAGTCGGCGTACCTGCTGACCGACGCGATGGTCGACGTCATCGAGTCCGGCACGGGGCAGCGGGCGCGCCTGGACCGGCCGGCCGCGGGGAAGACCGGGACGGTGCAGGACAACTCCGACGCCTGGTTCGTCGGGTTCACCCCGGAGCTGTCCACCGCGGTGTGGATCGGCTACCCCGACTCCCGCCGCCCGCTGCTCGACGTCCACGGCGAGGCGACGGTGCAGGGTGGCAACTGGCCGGCCCGGATCTGGCGGGAGTTCATGGCCGCGGCGCTGGCGGGGCGGCCGGTCCAGGACTTCGCGCCGCCGACGGAGCTCGTGCAGACGGTCCTCGTCGACCCGCTGACCGGCGGGATCGCGACGCCGTTCTGCCCCACCACCGTCGAGGTGTCCGGCCTGCCCGGCGAGCTGCCGGACTTCTTCTGCCCGGTCCACGCCGCGGCGCCGCCGCCTGCGCGACCCACTCCCTCCCCGACGCCATCAGCGGCGAGCTCGCCGACCCCGACCGCACCCGCCGCGCCCACGTCCCCGCCGACCCCCACGCCGACGCCGACGCCGACCCCCACGCCGACGCCGACCCCCACGCCGACCCCCACCGCGACGCCGACCCCGCCGCCGCCCCCGGGCGGGCCGGGCATCGTGGGGGGCGACTGATCAGCCGAGAGGGGGGCGGTACCCTCGCGCCCGTGCACATCGCGATCGTCACCAACCCCGTGGCCCGTCGCACCCGTCCACACCTGACGCGGTGGGTGGCTGACACCCTTGCCGACGTGGCCAAGGTGCGGGTGGTCGCGACGACGCACCGCAACCACGCGAGCGAGATCGCCGCCGACGCCGCCGAGGCGGGGCTCGACGCGGTCGTCGCGCTCGGCGGTGACGGCACGGTCAACGAGGTCCTGCAGGGCCTCGCCGGCACCGAGACGCGCCTCGCCGTCCTGCCCGGCGGGTCCACCAACGTGTACGCGAGGATCCTCGGGATGCCCCACAGCCTGGTGGGTGCCACCTCGATCCTGCGGGAGGCGATCGAGACCGACCGGACCCGCCGCGTGCCCGCCGGCCGCGCCAACGACCGCTGGTTCGCCTGGTGCGTCGGGTACGGCTTCGACGCGGTCGTGGTCGAGGAGGTCGAGCGTCACCCCCGGATGAAGCGCTACGTCGGCCAGCCGTCGTACCTGATCCACGGGCTGGGCGCGCGGATGCGCATGCGGGACGAGGTGATCCGCGTCCACGCCGGGCCCGCCCGCCCGGAGGGCCGTCGGGCGGAGGCGCCGGAGTCCGCCTCGGTCGCCGGCGCCGTGGTCATCTGCAAGGCCGACCCGTACACCTTCCTCGGGCCCCTGCCGTCACGGATGTGCCCCGAGGCGACGCTCGAGCGCGGCCTCGACTGCACCGCGATGACCGACCTGTCGCTGCGGTCGCTGATCCAGGTCATGCGCAAGGCGCTGTTCACGCGGGACGTCCGGTCCCTCCCCAGCGTCACCGGGTGGCACGACCGCGAGCACTACGACCTGTACACCGACCACCCGATGCCCGTCCACACCGACGGCGACCCGGTGGGATCCACCCAGCACCTCCACGTCGAGGTCGTGCCGGACGCGATCAACCTCGTGGTCTGAGCCGCGCGTCGAGGGTCGCGAGCACCCCGCGCGGGTCGTCGGTGCAGATCGCGTCGACGCCGATCCCCGCCAGCTCCAGGGTGCGGCCGGGGTCGTCGACGGTCCACACCATGACCTCGAGACCCGCGTCGTGGGCGGCGTCGACCCCGTCGCGGTCGAGCCCGTCGGTCGAGTCGTGGCAGAACAGCCCGGCCGCGCCCAGCTCAACGGCGGTGTCGAGACCGATCGGGAAGGCCGTCCACATCGTCACGAGCGCTCGCGGGTGGTGGTCGTCCCGCTCGGCAAGGGCCACGAGGACCATCGGGTTGAACGACGACACCACGACGGGGCGCCCCGCCACCCGCACCGACGGGTGATCTGCCAGCAGCCGCGAGCACGCATCGACGACGGCCATCTCGGGGTCGTGGTCGGGGTCCCCCGGCAGGTTCTTGATCTCGACGTCGACGCCGATCTCGGGTGGGAGTCCGACGAGGACCTCGGCCAGGGTGGCGAGGCCGGCGTCGCGGCAGGCCTCGACGTCGAGGTCGACGATCGCGCGGCCGTCGGCCAGGACCGGGTCGTGGTGGACCACGACCGTCCCGTCGGCGCTCAGGCGGGCGTCGAGCTCCACCCAGCGGGCGCCCGCGGCCGCCGCGGCGGCGAAGGACGCCGGGGTGTTCCCCGGGGCGTCGACCGGTGCGCCGCGGTGGCCGACGACCACCGGCAGCGGTGGGGCGAAGAGGGGCTGCACGGGCACCGACCATAGCGATCTCGCCGTCGAGCAGGCTTTCCCCGCAGGACCTCTGGACGGGACTGGAATCGACCTGTAGTCTCCCCCAGCGAGAGCCACGCCATCGCTTGTGACCGGTTTCACAAATGCCCGGTTTCACCGATGCCGCGACGGATCAGTGGCACGGTGCGGTGATCTGAGACCGCACCGCGTAGCCGACTCCACCCGCTGTGGAGGACCACCGCTGCAGACCTGGTCCTGCAGCGCGTGCACATCCTGAAGGAGCGAGGCATGTTGACCTGGCGTAACCGATCCGCCTGCCTGGACGAGGACCCCGAGCTGTTCTTCCCGGTCGGGACCACCGGACCGGCCCTGGAGCAGACCGAGCGCGCGAAGGCGGTGTGCCGCAGCTGCCCGGTGATCGACCAGTGCCTCGAGTGGGCGCTCGAGACGAACCAGGACGCCGGCGTGTGGGGCGGCCTCAACGAGGACGAGCGGCGGACCCTGCGGCGCCAGCGCCAGCGGCGACGCCGCATGGCGAGCTGACGGCCACCCCCGGGCCACCCGCGCGGCCGTGACCGACCTCGACCCGTACGTCCAGCCGGCGGTCGAGCACCGCCCGCCCCCGCGGCTCGTCGACCTGCGGCCGCTCCTCGTCGTGGCCATCGCGCTGCTGCTGATCGGCTCGGTCTTCGGCGCCCAGCTGGTCAGCGCCCGGCAGGACCCGACGCTGGAGGTCCCCGCCGACCCAGTGCCCGCCGACCAGGTGCCCGCCGGCGCACCCGAGGTTCCCGACGTCGGCGACTGATCGCCTCCGGCGTCAGGGGAGCGGGATCATCAGCTCCACCGCCGTGCCGTGGTCGGGGGACATCGTGGTCATCGTCCCGCCGAGCTCGCTGGTCACCAGCGTCCGGACGATCTGCAGGCCCAGGTTGGACAGGGACTCGAGCGCGACGCCCTCCGGCAGCCCCTTGCCGTTGTCGGCCACCACGATCCGCAGGGTCGAGGCGTGGCGGTCGAAGGTGATCGTCACCATCCCCCGCTCGACGTCGAAGTCGTGGTCGGTGAAGGCGTGCTCGACGGAGTTCTGCACCAGCTCGGTCAGCACCAGCGCCAGGGGCGTGGCGATCTCCGCGCCGAGCTCGCCGGGGTTGCCCTCCACCTGGAAGTCGACGGGCGTGTCGACCGACACGAGCCCCTCGGACAGCATGTCGACGATCCGGGTGGCGATCTCGGAGAACGGCGCGGACTGCCGCGCCTCGCGGGACAGGATCTCGTGGACCAGCGCGATGGAGGAGATCCGCCGCACCGACTCCGCCAGGGCGTTCCGCCCCTCCTCGGAGGCGAGGCGCCGCCCCTGCAGCCGCAGCAGCGACGCGACGGTCTGGAGGTTGTTCTTCACCCGGTGGTGGATCTCGCGGATGGTCGCGTCCTTCACCCGCAGCGCGCGCTGGTGGCGGCGCAGCTCGGTGATGTCGCGGACCAGCACCAGCGCACCGGTGAGGGTCCCCTCCTCCACCAACGGCATGAACCGGCGCAGCACGACCGAGCCGTCGTGCTCGATCTCCCCCATCACCGCGTAGCCCTCGTCGAGCGCGGCGTCCGCGTCCTGGGGCCGCGGGTCCACGTCGGCGATGTTCTGGCCGTGGACGGCCTCGAGGTGGCCCAGTCGCCGGTAGGCGCTGATCGCGTTCGGGGAGGCGTAGGTGACGGTCCCGACCTCGTCGATCCGGATGATCCCGTCGCCCACGCGCGGTGACACCTCGGAGTCCTCGGGGCGGTCGCCTGCGGCGTAGGGGAAGTCGCCCGCGGCGCACATCGCGGCCAGCGCCGAGGCGGCCGAGAGGTAGGTCAGCTCGAGCTGCGACGGCGACCGGGCCGTCGCGACGTTCGCCTCCCGGCTGATGACGGCGATGACCCGTCCGCCGTACCCGACGGGGATGGCCTCCTCGCGCACGGGCACCCCGGTCGACCAGTCCGGGTCGGCGTCGCGGATGACCCGGGCCTCGGCGAACCCGCGCCCGACCATCGGCCGCTCGTGGCGGTGGAAGAAGTCGCCGACCAGGTCGTCGACGTAGATGGTCTGGGCCGTGTAGGGGCGCATCTGGCCGACGCAGCGGTACCCCTCCTCAGAGCCGTCGCTGTCCTGGACGAACAGCAGCAGGTCGGCGAAGGACAGGTCGGCCAGGATCTGCCACTCGCTCAGCAGGCGCTGCAGGTGCGCGACGGCGGGGCCCGCGAGGTTCGGGTTGTGGGCGAGCAGGTCGGTGAGGACGCTCACAGCCGCAGCTCGGCCAGCTCGTCGCCCTCCTGCACCACGTCGCCCACGGCGACGGCGACCCGGATCACCTCGCCGTCGGCGGGCGAGTCGATCGGCATCTCCATCTTCATGGACTCGAGGACCAGCAGGGTCTGCCCGGCGTGGACGCGGTCACCGGGGGCGACCTCGATGCGGAGGACGCTGGCGACGATCTCGGTCGTGACGGACAGGGTGCGGGGTGTGGGGGTCTCAGCCATGGCCTCCGCAGAGTCTGACACGTGGAGCGTCCTGACCGACGAGCGGCAGCGAGGAGGTCGGGCCGGTCCAGGTGTCGAACCGGAGCGTGCGGCGCCAGCCGCACGTGGGAGGCTGACTCGTGGAGCGTCCTGACCGACGAGCGGCAGCGAGGAGGTCGGGCCGGTCCAGGCCGACAGCTACCGGACGATCGCGCTGGCCGCGTAGCCCACCTCGGGGTCGACCAGGGAGGACGGACCCACGACGGTGCCGCCCTCGACCGCAGGGGTCGCGGCGAGGTGGGCGGCCACGGCGGGCGACAGGGTCGTCGCGGTGGTGACCAGCAGCGGGGCGCGGCGCTGGGCCGCCAGCGGCGCAGCGGCGAGCGCCCAGCCCCAGGCGCCGGCGTCGAAGCCGTTGGCGAGCAGGACCCGGGCGACGTCGACCTCGGCGCCCCACAGCTGCTCGGCGACCGCCACGCCGGTCCCGGTCCGGTCCCCGCCCGCGAGGCGCCGCGGGTCGGGCAGGTCGTCGAGCACGGCGTCGCCGACGGCGGCGGTCCCGCCCAGGACGATCACCTCCTCGATGTCGAGGTCGTCGATGGCGTCCGCGGTCTCCGGCGACAGCACGTCGGTGGCGGTCAGGAGCACCGGCACCCCGGCGTGCGCCCCGTAGGCGCCGCCGGCAAGGGCGTCCGCCCAGGGGGACGCGTCGTCGGGGCCGGCGCGGGCCACCATCGCGGTCGTGGTCCCCGACTCGGCGACGACCAGGTCCGCGATCGCGGCCGCGGTCGCGGTGCGCGTGTCGCCGGCGACCCGGATCACGGTGCCGTGGCGGGCCACGAGGTCGGCCAGGACCTCCTCCCCGATCGCCGCCGGTCCGCCCAGGACGTAGACGACGGCGTCCTCGGCGAGGACCCGGTCGAGCTCGACGGCGACGCGGGGGTCGAGCTGGTCCGGGGTGGTCAGCAGCAGGGGTCCGCCACGACCGGCGAGGGGCCCGCCGGCGAGGGCGTCGGCGAACACGTCGTGGCGGGCGATGACGGCGTGGTCAGCGGTGCCGTCGGGGAACGCGGCCGCGCTGAGGGCGGTGGTCCCGCCGATCGCGTCGGGGGTGTCGGCGACCCGGTCGAACAGGTCGTAGCGCACCTCGAGGGTCGTGGTGACCGGGGCGGCGTCCTCGGCGGTCACGGTGGCGGTGTGCGTGCCGGGTCGGGTCACCCCGCCGAACCACCCGGTGTCCATCGCGGCACCGACCCCCTGGCTGGTGTGCACGACCGCGCCGGACGGGTCGGTCACGACCAGCTGCCAGGACGCCCCCTCCCACAGGTCGGCGTGGAAGGCCACTGGCTCTCTCAGCGTCCCGTCGCGGTCGGCGCGCGCCAGGTCCGTCGACCGGTCGAACCCGGTGATCACCGGCGGGGTGAACGTGACCTGCTCCACGGCGCTGAGCCGTCCCGGTGCCGACACGACCCACTCGTAGGTGCCGAGGGCCCAGCCGCCGCCGGTCAGGTCGACGGTGGTCGACGCGACGGCCCCCTCGCCGTCGGCGGTGTGGATGGTCCGACCCTGGGGGTCGAGCAGCTCGATGCGCCAGGTGCCCGGCGGGTCGAGGTCGGCACCGAGGGTGAGGGACGGCACCACCGGGGTGCCGCGGATCACCCTGATGGACCGCTGGTCGGACCGGAGGTCGACGATCAGGTCGCCGGCCGCCTCCCGCACGCGCTGGCGGATGGCCCCCAGGCGGGCGTACGTCGCGTCACCCGGGCAGCTGGTGAGCGACACGTCGCGGTGCCCGCTGACGTTCTGCAGGGTGACCACCGCGCCCTCGGGGTACCGGCTCGAGCCCATCGAGGTGGCCTGGCCGTCGCGGAGGGGGTGGAAGTGGTGGACGTCGGCCTTCCACGCGATGATCCGCTCGGCGGCGTCCAGCATCGCGGCGGGCGGGCTGGCGGACGTGTAGGTCCCCATCAGGGCGACGCCGGTCGACTCGGTGTTGAAGCCGCCCGCCTGGGCGCCGATGACCGCCTCGGCGATGCCACCGCGCCGTCCCTCGTAGACGGTCCCGAAGCGGTCGACCAGGAAGTTGTAGCCGATGTCGCTCCACCCGTTGGAGCCGACGTGGTAGGCCATCACGCCCCGGACGATGCCCGGGGCCTGGGCCTGGCTGTAGTCGTTCGACCCCACGGTGTGGTGGACGAACGCCCGCTCGACGGACCGGGCGTAGGACGGGTCGCCGCGCACGCTCGACTCGTCCGCGCCCCACGCGGCGCGGCTGACGATCCGGGGGGTGTCGGCGAGCGCGCCGGCAGCTGCGGTCGGCACCCCGTCCCAGGACGCCCGTAGGCGGTCGCCGATCCGCTCGACCACCGAGCGATCCAGTCCGAACGGGTCGATGAGGTGCGCCTTCAACCCGGCCGGCGACCCGTCGGCGACGCGGACCTGCAGCCGGTCGGCGACGTCGGTGAACACCGGGTGGGTGCGGTGGCCGGGGCTGGCGTGACGGGCCTCGGCGGTTCCCGGGTCAGGCCCCTCGTCGTGCATGTGCGGCACGTCGATCCAGTCCGACCACGGCCCGTCGCCCTGCGCGGTCCGCACCTGCACGGCGCCCTCGCCCGCGTCGTCGAGGGTGATCCCGACCATCGCGAACGGCGACACGGCCATCGGCTGGCTGGCGGACCACCCCGCGCTGGCGAACGCCGGACCGGCCACGTCGACGACCTCGATCGTCGCCGGGGGTGCGGGGTCCGCGGCGGTCGGCGCGACCGGCGCGAGGACCGCGACGGCGGTGACGGCGATGATCGCCAGCCAGGACCGGGCGCGCGCCGTCGACGTCATCAGAGGCCGGACCTGATCAGTGGCCCAGGAACCGCTCCAGCCCCTTCAGGGGGCCGATCTCGCGGATGCGCTCGAACGCGCGGGCCTCGATCTTCTTGACCTCGGGGATGGTCATGCCGAGCTCGGTCGCGACCTCCCCGGGCTTGCGGGGCTGGCCGTCCACCAAGCCCATGCGGGCCTCGAGGACCTTCCGCTCGACCTCGGGCAACCGCTTCAGCAGGCTCAGGAGCTTGCTGCGGAGTCGGACGGCCTCCTGCTCCTCGTCCCGCCGCGGATCACGCCGTCCCCCGCCCTTGGACGGACCGCCCCTGCCCGCACCGGCCTTGCCCCGCCCCGACTGCTGACCGGCCTTCTGACCGCCACGCGACCCGCGGGGCCCGCCCCCGTCGTGGGAGCTGCCGCGATCGGGTCGGTCGGTGCCGGCGGAGGGTGCCATCGGCCGCAAGGGTAGGTGCGCACCGGGCGCGGCGCACCGCAGGTGCGGCCACCCGCGGCGGGGGTCAGCTCAGCTGCAGGCGCTGGCGGATGGCGTCGACGAGGCCGGGCGGAGCGGCGTCCCGGCACTTGGCGGCGATCAGGTCCCGGATCTTGCGCTCGAAGTCCGCGCGATCCAGGCACGGGGGGCAGTCCTCGAGGTGCTGTGCGACGACGGCCTCCACATCGACCGGGCACTCACCGTCGAGGTAGGTCTCGAGCCGCTCGAGCAGCGCGTCACATCGATCACCCATGGCGCTGATCACCCATCGCTGTTCTCCTCGGTCTGGTCGCTCGATCCGTCCGGGTCGCCGGTCCGGGGGATGAGCCCGTACCGCACCGCGTGGTCGTACAACGCCTTCTGCAGCGCGCTTCTTCCGCGGTGCAGCCGGCTCATGACCGTCCCGATCGGCGTGTCCATGATCTCGGCGATCTCCGCGTAGCTGAACCCCTCCACGTCCGCGAGGTAGACGGCGGTCCGGAACTGCTCCGGCAGCTCGTCGAGCGCGGCGCGGACGGCCTCGGCCGGCAGCTGCTGCATGACCTCGAACTCGGCCGACGGGGAGGTGCCCCCCTCGAGGCGGTCGAACAGCGAGAAGTCGCCGCCGCCGTCCTCCATCCGGTCGCGCACCCCGTCCGCCGAGACCTCCTGGGGACGCCGCTGCTGCTTGCGGTAGGTGTTGATGTACGTCGTGGTCAGCACCCGGTACAGCCACGCCCGCAGGTTGGTGCCGGGCCGGTACTGGTGGAACGAGGCGTACGCCTTGGCCATCGCGTCCTGGACGAGGTCCTCCGCATCGGCGCGGTTGCGGGTGTACCGCATCGCGGCGCCGAAGAGCTGGTCGACGTAGGGCATCGCATCCGCGGCGAACCGCTCGCGGCGCTCGGCGTCGGTCAGCTCCTGGCGGACGGGGCCGCGCCCGCGCGCCTCGTCCGCGGTCGGGGTCTGGGCCATCGCGCCGGAGTGTACGCACGCACGCCCACATCCATACCATCCACACGTCATATCGTGTCAATCCTTGTCAACCATCACCACACAGCGCTATACCTGTCCCCACGCGCAGGACGACGGGGATCGACATGGACAGCGACGAACTCGACCAGTGGCTCGACGGCGATGACGACCGCGCCGACAGGTGGCCGCCCACGACAGCCGACAGGTCCTCCGGAGCGGCGACCCGCCGACCGCCGTGGCGGCTGCTGGGCGCCGCCGGCGGGGTGGTGTGGCTGGGGGTGATGGCCGTCGTGTTCCTCGGCGGGCAGGACTCCCCCGTCGCGACCGCACCGTCGGCGGACCCGACCGGCCTGGTCGTCGAGGTGCCCGCGAGCGACGGCGTGGCGGCGCCGACGTCCCCCGACGCGCCGCCGCCCACCGCGACAGCCGCTCCCCCGACCGAGACCGCCGAGGTCGCGTCGGACGGCCCGATGCCGCCGCCGGGGATCCACGCCGGCGCGATCGCCGCGCTGCGCGACCGGCTGACGACGCAGGGGACCACGACGTCCTACCTCGAGTGGGCGACACCGGTCACCGCCCGCCCCCTCGACGCGGGCGTGTGGCTGGTGGTGCTCGACGCGATCTGGCTCGAGGGCGCCGACGGGGCGCTGTCCACCAGCCACCGCCAGCGCTGGGCCGTGGCGGTCGCCGACGACGGGAGGGCCCTGTCGCCCCCCTGGCCGGCACCGGCCCCCGACCCGCCGGACCCCTCACCGACGATGCCACCCCCGACCGGGGAGGTGCGGCTCGCCGAGATCGCCCGGGTCCTCACCGAGTCCGGCTGGACGTCCGTCACCCCGGTGGCCAGCGACCCGCACGAGCTCCTCCCCGGCGTGCTGGTCGCCCTCGTCGACGCGACCGCGCCCGGTGCGGCGACGGCGTCCACCCACGTCGTGTGGTTGGAGGACGGGCCGGACGGTGGGCTCATCGTGGTGGGAGCCCAGCCGTGAGCGCCGCGGCGGACGACGCGCGTGCCGGGCGGGCCCGCTGGCTGCAGGCCTTCGTGACCCTGTACCTCGAGGTGGAGGCCGGCCTCCGCCCCGCTCGGCACCTGCGGCCGTTCCTGGCACCCGACCTGCGCCTGGACCTCGCCGTCCGCGGCCGGCCCGGACCGGTCCCCGCAGTCGTGCGCACCCTCACCCAGCGCCACGGCGCGGTCTGCGAGGCCGTGGTGCTGCTGGCTGACCGGGGCCGCGTCGGCGCGCTGGCGATCGCCGTCCGCTGCCAGGACCACCGCTGGCGGGTCACCGACATCCGCCGCCCCGAGGCCCTCGCCCCGCCAGCCGCCCCCGATCCCGCCGGAGCGGTGGAGGCCGTCGAGGTCATCGAGATCGCCGTCGACCCCGCACCCGCGCCCGAGGTGCGACCCGTGATCCCCGGGCCGACCTGGACCGTACCCGCCGGGTGGCGACGACCCGCGCGCGCCGCATGACGTGGCGGGGGGCGCGGACGCCGGGCTGGCGGCACCGCCGGCGACCGGCCGTAGGCTGCCCGTCCATGGACCCCGCCGCGCTGCTCGACCTCGTCCTCGACCTGCTGCCGTCCGACGGCCGGTTCGGCGTGGACGACCCGGCGGTGGCCGCGGCGCTGCGGCAGGCGGCCCCCGCGGTCCTCGCCGGACCACCCGGTGAGCTCGGGGACCGGCCGCTCGACGCGGTCCTGCTGCTGGCCGGTGAGGTCGCGGCGGCGGGCCGTCGCGGTCCGGCCGTGGTCGACGCCGCGGTCCGCCGCTGTCGCCCGGGCGGCTGGGTCGTGGTCGCGGTGCCGTCCGCGGTCCACGCCGCGTTGGTCGGCGGCGACGCCGCTCCGGGTGGCGCGGGCGACGTGGCCGCGGGCATGTCCGCCGCGGACCTCCGCCACGCGCTGGCCGAGCGAGGTCTCGACGTCCGCCGGTTGGCGTCGCCCGGTGCGGCGGCGCGGGTGGCCGGCCGTGGGTGGCGGGGGCGGGCAGACCTCACCCTCGACGCCACCCCGGGCCTGGTGGACGCCGGACCGGTGGTGCTGGCCGTGGCGCGGACGCCGAAGTCGGCGGGTGAGCGGTCGGTGAACTTCTTCGCGTCGATCGCACGGAAGATCGTGTCGGCCTCGACGGTGTGCATGACCCCGGACGGGCGGCTCCTGGTCGTCTTCGACTCCTTCAAGGGGGCCTGGACCCTGCCCGGCGGCCTCGTCGACGAGCACGAGGACCCCGCCGTCGCCGCCGCCCGCGAGGTGCTCGAGGAGGGCGGCGTGGTGGTCGAGCCGACCCGCCTGCTCGGCGTGTTCGCCCACCCCTCCCCCGACCGGATCAACCTGGTCTACGGCGCGGACGTCAGCGATCCCGTGGAGGACCCGACGCCGCTCCACGACCACGAGATCGCCGAGGTCCGCTGGGTCGACCTCGACCGGGCCGACGCCCTGCTCGACCCGTCGTGGCGCCGGAAGGTCCGGCTGTGCCTGGATCGACCGGGCGGCACCTGGACCTGGTAGGTCAGGGAGGGTGGGTCAGGTGGCGGAGGCGGCCGGCTCCACCTCGTCGATGAGCACCGCGAGCGGCGCCGGCACACCGATCAGGTGCCCCTCCAGCAGGTCGCATCCCATCGCGCGGAGCTGACGGCGCTGGTCCTCGGTCTCGACCCCCTCGGCCACGACTCGGAGGCCGAGGTCGTGGGCCATGTCGATGATGATGCCGAGCAGCGTCGGCCGGCCGGGCGTGCCGAGGCGGCGGACGAAGCTCGGATCGAGCTTCAGCAGGTGCACGGCGCGGTCCGGCAGGTACCCGAGGGCGGAGTAGCCGGTCCCGAAGTCGTCGACGGCGACCTTGATCCCGTGCGCGGCGACCGCGGCCAACGCCGTCGCCGTGGGGCCGTCGCGGTCCAGCAGGGCAGCTTCGGTGACCTCGATCACCAGCCGTCCGGGGTCGACGTCCGCTGCCGCGACGATCGCGGCGACGGCGTCGGCGAAGCCCGGGAGCTGCAGCTGGGTCCGGGAGACGTTCACCGCGACGCCCACGCCGGAGGTCCGCGGGGAGGCGTCGAGGGCGATCACCGTTCGACACGCCTCCTCGAGCACCCACAGGCCGATGTCCGCCATGGCACCGATCTCGTCGGCGACCGGGATGAACTCGGCGGGCTCGACCGCGCCGAGCACGGGGCTGGTCCAGCGCAGCAGGCACTCCACCAGGACCACGTCGCCGCTGGTGGCGTCCACGATCGGCTGGTGCACCAGCGACAGCTGGTCCCGCGCGAGGGCGCTGCGGAGGCCGTGCTCGATGTCGAGCCGGCGGAGGGACGCCTGCTGCATGGCCGCGTCGTACACCTCGACGCGGTCCCGACCTGACTCCTTGGCCCGGTACAGCGCGCTGTCGGCATCCCGGAGCAGCACGTCCGGCGCGGTGGACCCCGCGGGCGACGCCACCCCGACGCTGACCGCCGGCCGCAGCACGTAGCCCGGACCCGTGATGGGCTCGGACAGGGCGCTGCGGATCTCGGCGGCGATCGTCGACGGCGAGCGGTCGTCCTCGCCGAGCAGCACGAGGAACTCGTCGCCCCCCATGCGCACGAGGTGGTGGGTGGGGCACAGCTGGCGCAGCCGCTCGCCGAACTCGACCAGCACGGTGTCGCCCACGTCGTGGCCGAGCCCGTCGTTCACCAGCTTGAAGCGGTCGATGTCCAACATCACCGCCGCGCTGACCCGTCCCTCCCGCAGCATCTGCGCCAGGTGGGCCGCCAACCACGCGCGGTTGTGCAACCCGGTCAGGTCGTCGGCGTGGGCCACGTCCTCGAGCTGGTGGCGGGCCACCCGCCAGCGCCGGCCCGTCTGCCCCACCCGCACGGCGAGGACGACGAGGAGGGCCACGTGGAGGGCGTTGCCGATCGTCGACGACGCCGACTCCCACAGGTGGGTGGAGGCGATGATGGCCAGCTCGACGGCCACCGCCAGGACGGCCGGCAGCCACATCAGCGCGACGTGCCGCTGGTCGTCGTCCTCGACGCGCCACACCTGGCGCTGCCCGCCGACCACCGCGAGGGTCGCGAGGACGTGGCCGGCGATGTCGGCCGTCGACGCCCACGAGCGCATGATCAGACCGTCGTCCTCCACCAGCAGCACCGCGAGGACGTAGGCGCCCAGCCCGGCGACGCACAGGGCCACCTCCGCGGTGCCGACGGCCTCCCCCCGCACGACCAGCAGCGCGATCGCCCACACCGCGATGGAGATGAGGATCACGACGGCGATGCTCACCGTCGACGTGCCGGTCCCGAACCGCGGCTCCCACACCCACTCCCAGGCGAGGAGTGCGGCGGCGAGCCCGACCAGGGCGGCGTCGAGCGCCGCCTGCCGGGTCCTCCGCGGCCTGAGGACCGCCCACCACAGCCCGAGGCCCACCAGGGGCAGGCCGACGAGGCCGGGCACGCCCACGCGCCAGAGCGGATCGAGGTGGAGCAGCTCGCCGACCGCGTCGACGCCGGCCAGCACCGCCGCCCCCATCCCGGTGAGGCGCCAGCCAGCCGCGGTGGTCCCGGGCCTGAACGCGCCGTCGGACCGCGGCCGCCACCGCGACAGCATCGCCACGGACCCGCCGATCGCGGCACCGATGCGCGGCTCGCCGACGACGGCGCCGAGGGCGAGGCCGACGCCGAGGACGGACAGCGCGCCCGCCCGCGCGCGGAGCGGGGTCCGCCGGACGGTCTCGAGGAGGGCGGGGAGGGCGGGGAGCGCCACTAGGCCACCTCCACCCGTCCCCAGTCCGCCACGAGCACGTCGGCCGGGACCGGGCGGCTGTACAGGTACCCCTGGTGCAGCACGCAGCCCATCGCGAGGAGGGCGTCGCGCTGCGCGGGCGTCTCGACACCCTCGGCGACCAGCAGCAGCCGGGACATGCGGGCCAGCCGCACGAGGGTCGGGATCATCGACCGTCGTGGCGCGCCGTCGGGCGTGGGCGCGTCCAGCGGCGTGACGAACGACCGGTCGACCTTCAGCACGCTGACCGGGAAGGTCTCGAGGTACGACAGGGCCGAGTAGCCGGTCCCGAAGTCGTCGACCGCCAGGCGGATGCCCGCCCGCGACAACTCGAAGAGGGCCTGTGCCGCCGGACCGCTCGGGTCGAGCAGCGCCGATTCGGTGACCTCGACGACGAGCCGGTCCGGGGTCAGCCCGTGGACGGCCAGCTGGTCGCGGATGTGGTCGAGCAGGCCGGGGACCAGCAGCTGGACCGCCGAGACGTTGACCGTCAGGTGCGGCACGGCGCCGCATCCGAGCGCGGCGTCGAACGCGGCCAGGTCGGCGCAGGCCTGCGTGATGACCCAGCTGCCGATCGGCACGATCGCGCCGATGTCCTCGGCGACCTCGATGAACTCACCGGGGCCGACCGGGCCGAGCGACGCGCTCGTCCAGCGCAGCAGGACCTCCGCGGCGACCAGGTCGCCGGTGCGGGCCGACACGACCGGCTGGTAGCAGACCGACAGCGACCCGTCGACGTGGGCGGCGCGCAGGCCGCTCTCGATCGCGAGGCGGCGGAGGGCGGCGGCGTGGAGGGAGGAGTCGAAGCACACCACGCGGTCCCGCCCGAGCTCCTTGGCGCGGTAGAGGGCGATGTCCGCGTCCCGGATCAGCGCGGTCGGCTCGACCGCGGCGGTGGCGGTGGCCACGCCCACGCTGCCCGACACCTGCAGGTCGCGGCCGTCGACCGCGATCGTGGCGGCCAGGGCGGCGCGGATCCGCTCGCCGTACGCGGACGGGTCGCCGGCATCGCGTGGCACCACGACGACGAACTCGTCGCCGCCGAAGCGGAACACCGCATCGGAACCGGCGACGGCGCGGAGCCGGTCGGCCACGGCCACGAGGACCCGGTCGCCGACCTGGTGGCCCAGGCTGTCGTTGATGACCTTGAAGCGGTCGACGTCGATCAGCAGGACGCTGACGCCGGCTGCGGCCCCGCCACCGGCGAGGATCGCCTCCAGCCGGCGCACCAGCTGGGCGCGGTTCCGCAGCCCGGTCAGCGGGTCGGTGGTGGCGAGGTGGTCGAGGTCGGTGTGGATGCGACGCCAGGCCCGGGCCATCATGACGACGCGGGTGGCCACCGTGAGCAGCAGCAGCGCCTTCAACGCCCCCTCGAGGGGGTGGGGCGGGATGTCGCGCAGACCGGTGACCACCCCGTTCCCGAGGAACGACCCGACGACGAGCAGCGCGGCCACACCCGTCCCGCCGAGCGCCTCCTCGGCGACCCGCGCCGACCGCTCCCCCGACAGCTGGCCGCGGACGACGGCGAGGGCGGCCAGCCCGTAGCCGATCCCGGTGGAGAGCTCCGCGGTCCGGTAGGCCTCCGACGGCCCACCGCTCGGCTCGACCAGGGCGACGCCGAAGGCCAGCAGCGCGAGGGCGAAGACGACGAGCTCCGCACGGGGCCGCGGGTCGCGGGCGGCGTTGGTGAGGACCGCACCGGCGAGGGCCGCGATCAGGCCGAGCAGCACCAGGGTCACGGCCACCTCGCCGATGACCATGCCGGCGAAGTCGTCGACGACCCAGGACCAGCTGAGCAGCAGGACCGCGAGCGAGATGATCGCGACGTCGACGGAGGTGGTCGCCGAGATGCCGCGGACCAGCGCACCCCAGGCGCCCCTGAGCGTCGCGGGGAGGGTGGCGAGGACGGGGACGGCCATCAGCGCGATCGGAGCGGCGTCGAGCACCGACAGCAGCGCCGTGGACGCGCTGGCCATCGCCATGCCGATGCCGAGGATCCGCCACGCCCCGGGGGTGGAGTCGGGGGCGACCGGGTCGAGGCCCACCAGCCGCCGCCACGGCACGAGGCACACCACGACCATCAGCGGGGCGGTCACGGCCGCGTCGTACCCGAGCGCGGTCTCGGCCGGGATCAGCGCGGCCAGGACCACGGCGAGGGAGACGACCACACGTCGTCCACGCTCGCGCTCGCCCACGGCCGTTGCCATCCCCATCTCATCGGCGGGGACGACCCCCGGGTTGAGGGGGGATGGTCAGGGTCCTCGCGGCTCAGCCGCAGGCGCCCCCGTCCAACCGGTCGATCTCCTCGAGCACCGGGTCCTGGATGACCGTGCGCCAGCCCAGGACCAGCACCTCGACCTGCGGGTCCCCGCAGGTGCTGAGCAGCGCCTGCGTGGCCGGCGGCACGGTGTCCGCCCCGACCACCAGCAGGGCGCCGCCGAGGTCGGCGGCGAGCCCCGCGGCGGCGAGCCCGAAGATCCAGCCGTCGTCGGCGAAGCCGTTCAGGACCAGTGCGGTCCGGGGTCCGTCGACACCGTAGTCGAGGAGCTCGGTCGCGATCGCGCCGGCGGTGTCGGCACGGTCGGTCCCGGCGATGCGCCGCGAGCCGGGCAGCGCCGCCTCCACCGCCGGGCTGAGCGCGGCGTCGCCGCCGAGCCGCACCGCGGTGGCGTCGGTGTCGGCGACCAGTGCCTCGACGGCCGGGTGGAGGTCCTCGGACGGGGTGACGACCACGGGGGTGCGAGCCGCGGCGGCGTACGCGCCACCGGTCACCGAGTCGGCCCACGCCGCGGTGGGGTTGTCCGCCGGGCCGGTGCCGCGGGCGACGAGGACCTCGTCGGTCGACCCGCCGAGGGCGATCACCTCTCGCGCCACCGCGACGGCGGTCTCGAACCTCGACGGGCCACTCAGCCGCTCGGGGGTCAGGCCGAGCGCGCTGACGGCGTCGGCCACGGACTCCGCCAGCGCCGCCGTGCCGCCGAGGAGGTACACGGTCCCACCGGGGGGCAGCACCCGGGTGAGCTCGTCCGCCACGTCGGGTGCCAGCTCGTCGGTCGGGGTGAACAGGATAGGCCCGTCACCGCTCAGCGCGCTGCCGGCGAGGGAGTCGGCGAAGGCGTCGTCGCGGCTCAGGATGGCGTACGCGGGTCCCGCAGCCTCCCCCGCGAAGGACGTCGAGGGGTAGCGGGCCTGGGACACCGCGGTCGAGTACGGACCCGCGTCGGTGAACGCCGCCCGCTCGGTCGTGGTCGGGTCGCCGTCGGTCCCGCCCGGCTCGAGCGGCGTGTTGGGGGCGGGGTCGGCCGGCGGCTCCGGCTCCGGCGGCGTCGGGGGCTCGGGGGTCGGACCGCCCCGCAACGGGATCTCCTGACCCCAGTCGAGCCCCTCCCCGGAAGCGGCGCCGACGAGCTGGGTCGGGTTCGACCCGTCGATGCCGGCGACCCAGACCGACCCGTCGGTGCCGCGGAAGGCCACGCGGGTGCCGTCGGGTGACACGGCGGCGTTGATCGCGTCGACCGGCGTCGGGATGGCGGCGAACCCGGTGCCCTCCTGGTCGGGTGCGGAGCGGCACAGCTGCAGCGGCCCGCCGTCGCTGATCCGGCAGCTGAAGACGACCTGGTCGCCGTCGGCGTAGTAGCGGCCGTACCCGGCGGCGGCGTACTTCCCCGCGGCGACCAGCAGGTCGGTGGGGGACTCGCCGAAGTTGAGGAGCCGCAGCCCGCCCAGCCGCCCGCCGGCGGTGAAGGTGTAGAGGACCTCGTCGCGATCGGTCTGGCTGGGCGTGCCGTCGGGGTCGAAGTACCCGTTGGCCCCACCGCGGTTCGCGACGATCGTCGCGGCCCGCCCCTCGAAGAAGTACACCGCCCCGATCTCGTCGCCGCCGTCGGAGTAGAAGAACCGGGACGTGTCGAACCCCCAGGAGGGCGCGTACGTCTCCGCCACGAACGACCCGGAGAGGGGATCGAAGTCGTTCCCGGGGGTGACCGGGTTGATGTAGTGCATGCCACCCTGGCGGGTCGGCTCCCCGTCCTCACCGATCAGCTGGTACTGGGTGATGACGTCGCGGCCGCTGACGTCGTAGACGTCGGGGTGGTCCTCCCAGCGGTCGGCCGTGGCGGTCAGGTTCCGCTGGTCCGTGCCGTCGGGGCGCATCGCGACGATGTCGCCGTCGAGGCCGACGTAGAGCCACCCCGGTCCGTCCTGCGCGGTCGCGGGCGTGACGAGGGTGGCGAGGAGGACGAGGGCGCAGAGGAGGGGGGTGGCACGACGCATGGCCGCACGCTATCCCCCGCCCCTAACGAACGGCTAACGACCGACCTACGACCCGTGGCAGCGCTTGTACTTCTCCCCGCTCCCGCAGGGGCAGGGGTCGTTCCGGCCGACCTTCACGTCGTTGCGGACCGTGCCGGTCTGGGCTGCCGCGGCGGCCGCGTTCTCCTTCGCCGAGCCCGGGGCGGCGGCCGTGGTGGACCCGGCGGGGACCGAGTAGCTGCTCGATCCGCGGGCCGGGGACGCAGCACCGCTCTGGGAGGAGGAGTAGCTCAGCTGGGCCTCCATCGGCCTGCTCGAGCGGCCGTCGAGGGACGGGCGGCGGATCGTCGGGCGTGGTGACGCCGCCTTCGCGCCGTTCCCCGACTCGTCGGCCGGGGGGGCCTCCTCGGTGCGGACCGGGAGGTTGAAGAAGTAGCCGACCGACTCCTCCTTGATCCGCGCCTGGATGTCGACGAACGCGTTGTAGGCCTCGCGCTGGTACTCCACCAGGGGGTCGCGCTGGCCGACCGCCCGCAGGCCGATGCCGTCGCGGAGCTGATCCATCTCGTAGAGGTGCTCACGCCACACGCGGTCGACGACGCTGAGGATCACCCGTCGCTCGACCTGGCGCATCGCGGCGGCGCCGACCTGCTCCTCACGATCGCCGTAGGCGTCCATCACGCGCTCCTCGAGCGCCTCGCGCAGCTCGAAGTGGGCGTCCTTGCCGGCGTACGCGGCGGGGTCGATGTCGAGGTCGTCGATGCCGAACGTGGTCTGGACGCGCTCGGCGAGCTGGTCGAGGTCCCACTCCTCGCTGAAGACCCCGGGCGGGGCGAAGAGCGTGGTGAGGTTCTCGACGGCGTCCTCGACGAACTGCTCGGCGATCGCCTCGACCTCGCCGTCCTCGCCGTGGAGGACGGTGTCGCGCTCGCGGTAGATGATCTTGCGCTGCGCGTTCATCACGTCGTCGTACTTGAGGACGTTCTTGCGGATCTCGTAGTTCCGGCTCTCGACCTGGGCCTGGGCCCGGGCGACGGCGTTCGACACCATCTTGTGCTCGATGGGCAGGTCCTCGGGCATCTTGAGCCGGTTCATGATGCTCTCGACGGCGCTCGCGTTGAACAAGCGCATCAGGTCGTCCTCGAGGGACAGGTAGAACCGCGACTCACCGGGGTCGCCCTGACGGCCTGAACGGCCGCGCAGCTGGTTGTCGATCCGACGGCTGTCGTGGCGCTCGGTGCCGCAGACGTACAGCCCGCCGAGGTCGAGGACCTGCTGCTTCTCCTCCGCGCACTCCGACTCGTAGCGGGCCAGCGCGGCGTCGTAGGCCGCCTGGAAGCGCTCGCGCCACACCTCGGTCGGCTCCACCTCACCGGTCTCGGGGTCGAGCACCGGCTCGGCGCCGGCTTCGCGCTTGGCGACCTTCGTCGCGAGCGCCTCGGGGTTGCCGCCGAGCATGATGTCCACACCGCGGCCGGCCATGTTGGTGGCCACGGTGACCGCGCCGAGGCGACCGGCCTGGGCGACGATGTCGGCCTCGCGGAAGTGGTTCTTCGCGTTCAGGACCTCGTGGCGGACGCCGGCGACCGTCAGCCGCTTGGAGAGCTGCTCGGACCGGTCGACGCTGACCGTGCCGACGAGGACCGGCTGGCCCTTCTCCTGACGGGCCTTGATGTCCGCGGTCACCGCGTCGAGCTTCGCGTCGAGGCTCTTGTAGATCTGGTCGGCCTTGTCGTCGCGCTGCACCGGCCGGTTCGTCGGCACCTCGACGACACCCATCTCGTAGATCTCGGCGAACTCCTTCTCCTCGGTCTTCGCCGTGCCGGTCATGCCGGCGAGCTTGTCGTAGGTCCGGAAGTAGTTCTGCAGGGTGATCGTGGCGAGGGTCTGGTTCTCCTCCTTGATCGTCACCCCCTCCTTGGCCTCGATGGCCTGGTGGAGCCCCTCGGAGTACCGCCGCCCGTGGAGGGTGCGACCGGTGTTCTCGTCGACGATCAGCACCTCGCCGCCCTCGACGATGTACTCGTCGTCGCGGCGGAACAGCTCCTTCGCCCGGATGGCGTTCTGCAGGTGGTGGATCAGCGGGGTGTTGGCGTTCTCGTAGAGGTTGCCGACGCCGAGGAGCTCCTCGACGCGCTCCACGCCCTCCTCGGTGACCGCGACGGTCCGCTTGGCCTCGTCGACCTCGTAGTGGGTGTCCCGCGTCAGCTTGGGGGCGATGCGCCGGGCGAAGATCTCGTACCACTGGCTGGACTGGTCGGCCGGGCCGGAGATGATCAGGGGCGTGCGGGCCTCGTCGACCAGGATCGAGTCGATCTCGTCGACGATCGCGAAGTTGTGGCCGCGCTGCACGAGCTGGTCGGGGCTCAGGACCATGTGGTCGCGCAGGTAGTCGAACCCGAGCTCGTTGTTGGTCCCGTAGGTGATGTCGCAGGCGTAGGCGGCCCGCTTGTCCGCCTTCTTCTGCTGGGGGTAGACGTAGCCGGTGGTCAGGCCGAGGAACGCGTAGACGCGGCCCATCCACTCGGCGTCGCGGCTGGCCAGGTACGGGTTGACCGTGACGACGTGGACGCCCTTCTCCGCCAGGGCGTTCAGGTACACCGGGGCGGTCGACGTCAGCGTCTTCCCCTCACCGGTCTTCATCTCGGCGATGTCGCCCTGGTGCATCACGATGCCGCCGAGGATCTGGACGTCGAAGGGACGCTGCTTCAGGACCCGCCAGGCGGCCTCGCGGACGGTGGCGTAGGCGTCGAACATGATGTCGTCGAGCGTCTCGCCGTCGGCCAGGCGCTTCTTGAACTCGTCGGTCCGCGCTGCGAGCTCGCCGTCGGACAGGGCCTTGACGTCGTCCTCGCGGGCGTTGACCTCGTCGACGGACTTCCAGAGCTGCTTGAGGCGCCGCCCCTCACCGAGACGCAGCAGCTTGTCGAGCACCATGGTGGGCTCCCTCGTGTCGTGATCCTCTTCAGACGCATCGCCAGCGCCGTGCCCGCGACCCGTCAGGTCACCTCAAGGGTATCGGCGTGGTCGGCGAGGAACCGGTCGAGGGGGACGGGACGTCCGATCAGGTAGCCCTGCAGAACGTCGCAGCCCATCGCGACGAGCGCGGCCCGCTGCGACTCCTCCTCGACGCCCTCCGCGACCACCCGCAGACCGAGGTGGTGAGCCAGATCGACGAGCGTCCGGGCGATGTGCCGCCCGTCCGGCCGGTCGATCCCGGTCGAGGTCCACCAGCAGCAGGCCGTCCACGCCGCGTGCCGGCGCCGCGATCGTGGCGTGCGCCGCCCGCAGCGAGCGGATCGCCACGACGAGGCGCACCAGCGCGAGGGACGCGATGAGCGGCACGAGCGCGGTCTCGATCGCGTCGCCGGCCTCCGCCGCGCCGACCACGCCCTGGTCGACCGCGATCGTCGCCAGCGCCCCCGCGGACGGCAGCCACGGCCCGCCGGGGGCTGGTGGCGTGCGGGGTCGGGGGTGCGCCGGGGCCAAGCGCTGACCGCGGACGACCGCGAGGAGCAGCAGGGCGTGCCCGGCGGCGTCGAAGACCAGCATGGCGGTCGTGGTCTCGACAGCAGGCGGCGCCCCGATCACCATCGACGCGACGTAGCACACCAGCCCGGCGGCGAGGGCCACGAGGGGCGCCCTCGACTCCCGCTCGGCCCGGACCCCGTCGAGTGCGGCCGCGGTGATCGGGACCATCAGGACGACGAACACCACGTCGGAGGCCGCCGACGCCACCGTCACCCGGGGGTGGGGCTCCCACAGCCACTCCCACGCCACGTACCCGGCCGGCACCGCGATGATGGAGGCGTCCAACCAGGTCGTGAGCCGCGGTGCGGACCGCATGACGGCGATGCGGGCGCCGTCAGACGAGCAGGGGGCCGCCGACGAGCGTGGGGAGGAACACCAGGGGCGAGGTGCGGCTCGCGAGTCCGAGGACCAGCCCGGACCCGATGACCGCGACGGCCAGCCCGGCCGCGATGCGCTGCCACCCCCGCTCCCACGCCGACTACGTCGGCCGGGACACCCCCCAGACGAGCCCGCGGGCTACTTGATCTCGAGGAGCTTCTCGCGGACCGCGTAGACGACGGCCTCCATGCGGGAGTGGAGGTGGAGCTTCTCGAGGATGTTCCGCACGTGGTTCTTGACGGTGTTCTCGGAGATGAACAGCTCCTTCGCGATGTCGCGGTTGTTCATCCCCTTCGCGACCAGCGTCAGGACCTCCATCTCCCGGTCGGTCAGCCGGGGGGCCGGCATCTGCTGCTTCTCCTCGTCCTTCTTCGCCATGAGGGCGAACTCGTTGAGGAGCTTCGAGGCCATCGACGGGCTGATCAGGGACTGGCCGGCGTGGACGCTGCGGATCGCGTCGGCGACCTCGTCGATCGAGATCTCCTTCAGCAGGTACCCCGACGCGCCGGCCTTGATCGCATCGTAGAGGTCCTCCTCCTCGTCGGAGATCGTCAGCATCAGGATCTTGGTGGAGGGGACCTTGTCCTTGATCGCCTTGGTCGCCTCGATGCCGGTCGTGCCGGGCATGCGCACGTCCATCAGCACCAGGTCCGGGATGTGGGACTCGGCCAGGGCGATGACCTCGTCCCCGTCGTTCGCCTCGGCCACCACGTCGATGTCCGTCTCGGACTCGAGGACCATGAAGAGCCCGCGACGGAACAGGGCGTGGTCGTCGGCCACGATCACCTTGATCGAGTCGCCCTGGGACTCAGTTCCCTGGGATGGCTGGGTCATCGTTCCACCTTCTCGTGGCGTATGGTCCTCTGACCCAGCCTAACCCGTGCTAGCTAGTGCGGTCAGGCTCCTCCCCCGGCGGCGGCCATCGCGGATGCGCTGGTCACGCCCTCGATCAGCCCGACATCGCCGCTCTCCCGGCGGTACACGACGTTGGGCTCACCGGTGCCGGCGTTGGTGAAGAGGTAGAAGTCGTGACCGAGCAGCTCGAGCTGCAGGACCGCCTCCTCGGGGAACATCGGCGTCAGCTCGAAGGACTTGCGCCGGACGATGGAGGGCATCGGGTCGTCGTCGGCGTCGTCACCCGCGCGGGTGGCCCGGAGGTCCGGCAGGTGGCCGTTGGCCTTGGGCTCGTCACCCTTCGCGCGGCGGCCCCGGTCGACCAGGCGGGTCTTCCACCGGCGCAGCTGGCGCTCGAGGCGGGCGATGGCCTGGTCCAGCGCCTCGTGGTGGTCATCCCCCCCGCCGACGGCGCGGACGGTGTGCCCCTTCGAGCGGGCGGTGATCTCCACCCCTGCGGGGTTCGGTATCCGTGGGTTGACCTCCTCGGAGAAGCAGATCTCGAGGTCGATGATCCGGTCGAAGATGCGCGTCGCGTGCTCGACCTTGCGCCGCGCCTCGTCCTTGACCTTGCTGCTGACCTCGCAGTTGCGGGCTCGGAGGATGATGTCCACGTGGTGCTCCTGTTCGGTTGTCATGTCGCGCGCAGGCGTCACGGCACTGCGCTGACGACGCAGAACGGCCCCGACGTGCGCGTGGGCGCAGGACGGGGCCGTGGGTCTCGAGGAACGCGTCGGTGCCGAGCTGGAACCCGGATCAACCGATCACCTCCTCAGCGTCGCTACCGATACTGTGGTCGGAACACCGCGCGGATGCAAGTGGTTGGAAGGTCCACCGACATGCCCACGACGTCACAGAAGTCCGACCGGTCGCGCATCGCCCAGCTCGAGTCCTGGTGCGAGCTCTTCGAGGGCTGCACGCGACTGAACGAGCTCGAGCCCCGCCAGCAGGCCGTGGCGCTCGGGGTCATCCAGCGCCTCCGACTGGTCCCCGGCGAGTCCATGGAGGCGGTCGTCACCGACGGGACGGGCAAGCTCCGCGTCGTCTGGACCGGTCCGGAGGTGCTGACCGGCCTCGAGCTCGGTCGCGGCCTCAGGCTCGAGGGGACCGTGTGCCGCGACGGCGGGATGCCGACGATGCGCAACCCCACGTGGTGCCTGGTCCGCGATCCCTACTCCTGCTCCGAGGACACGCGCCGCTGACGTCAGCGGCGACGGGGGTCGCCGATGAGGGCCCGTCGGACCGCGTCGAGGGCACCGCCGGGCACGAGCGCGAGGACCTCGTCGTCCTCGGCGAGCGGCGTGGTGCCACGGACCGGTAGCACGCGGGTGCCGCGGACGATCGCCACGATCGCCGAGTCGGTGGGCAGGTCGAGGGCGTCGACGCGCATCCCGACGCCGACGCTGTCGGCGTCCAGGCGGACCTCGAGCAGCTCGATCTCCCCCCGCTGCAGCTTGAGGAGGGAGATCAGGTCGCCGCTCAGCACCTCCTCCTCCACCAGGGCGGTCAGGAGGTGCGGGGGCGACACGGCCAGGTCGACGCCCCAGGAGGCGTCGAAGAGCCACTCGTTCGTCGGGTAGTTGACCCGGGCGAGCACGCGCGGGACGGCGAACTCCTCCTTCGCGAGCAGGCTGATGACGAGGTTGTCCTCGTCGTCGCCGGTCAGGGCCACCACGACGTCGGCGTCCCGCACCGCCGCCTCCTCGAGCACCGCGGGCGAGCAGGCGTCGCCGTCGACCACGGTGATCTCGGCGCCGGCGATCTTGGCGAGCGCCTCGGCCTTCCGCTCGATCAGGGTCATGTCGTGGCCCCGCCCGGCCAGCTCGGCGGCGAGGTAGCGGCCGACGCCGCCCGCACCTGCGATCACGATGCGCATGGCGTCAGCTCCCCTCCCCCTCGTCGAGGGACGTGATGAACTCCTCGGCCTCGCGGAGGGCGCTGCGCTGGACCGCCAGGTGGATCCGCTCCGACGCCTGCACCAGCTGCCGCGGCACCGGGACGGTCGTCTGCCCCGTGCGCGTGACGGCGACCAGCATCCAGCGCCCCTGGCGCGAGAACGACTCGACCTCCCACGGGCCCGCCGGCGCGGGCGGCAGGTCGTGGGCGATGACCACGACGTCCCCCTCCCCCGGCCCGATCGTCGTCTCGACGCGACCCGACCGCTGCATGAGGTGGACGAGGATCGCGTCGGTCGTCCAGCGCGCGGTGGCGATGGTCGTGACGCCGTGGCGCTCGTAGATCTCGGCCCGCTGCGGGTCGTAGATGCGGGCGACGACGTTGCGGACCCCGAAGTGGTCGCGGGCGGTCCGGGCCGACACGATGTTCGAGTTGTCGCCGCTGGTGACGGCGATGAACGCATCCGCCTCCTCCACCCCCGCCCGCACGAGGGTGGTGCGGTCGAAGACGATCCCCCGGACGGTGCGGCCGCCGAACGCCTCGCCGAGCCGCCTGAACGCCCGGTCGTCGCGGTCGATCACCGCCACGTCGTGGCCGGCCTCGTCGAGGGTCCTGGCCAAGCCGGCCCCCACGCGGCCGCAGCCGCCGATCAGGACGTGCTTCGTGGTCGTCGCGTCAGTCACCGGCGTCAGTGTGTCCGATGCTGCGTAGGCTACGCACACCGATGGCGATTCTCTCCTCCCTCAAGCGCCGGCTGATCGGGGACCCGCGCGCCAGCGGTGAGCTCACCGAGCAGGTGCTGCCCCCGTCGCTGGGGCTGCCCGTCTTCGCCTCCGACACGCTCTCCTCCGCGGCGTACGCGACCGAGGAGACGATGGTCGTCCTCGCACTCGCCGGCGCGGGCGCGCTGTCGGTGGTGTGGCCCCTGTCAGGGCTCGTCGCGGTGCTCATCCTGATCGTGGTCGTCGGCTACCGCCAGACCGTCCGGGCCTACCCTGACGGCGGTGGGGCCTACCGGGTGGCCCGCGCGAACCTGGGCGAGCGAGCCGGCCTGGTCGCTGCTGCCGCCCTGCTGATCGACTACACGCTCACGGTGGCCGTCTCGGTGTCCGCGGGGACGGCGGCGATCGTGTCGGCGTTCCCCGAGATCGCACCGGCTCGCCTGATCGTGGGGCTCACGTTCCTCGCCGTCATCGCCGTGATGAACCTGCGTGGCGTCCGGGAGTCGAGCGTGCCGGTCGCCGTGCTGGTCTACGGCTTCCTGATCGTGATGGCTCTCATGATCGGGCTCGGGATCGCCCAGTGCGCGTCGGGGTGCCGCGAGGTGCCGTTCACCCAGACCGTGCTCCCCGACGTGGGTGGGGGGCTGACGATCCTGATCGTCCTGCGGGCCTTCGCGACCGCCTCGACGTCGCTGACCGGCGTCGAGGCCGTCTCGAACGGCGTGACCGCGTTCCGCCGACCCGCGGCGAGGAACGCGGCCCTGGTGCTCGGGGCCATCGGCCTGATCGCGGCGCCCCTGTTCGCGGGCATCGCCTACCTGGCGACGCGGATCCCCGGCGTGGTGGCCTTCGAGGGCGTGGAGCGGACCGTCACCTCCCAGATCGCCGCCGCCGTCTTCGGCCAGGAGTCGGTCCTGTTCTTCGCCGTGCAGGTGGCGACCGCCGCGATCCTGTTCCTGGCGGCCAACACCGCCTACGCCGACTTCCCGCGGCTGGCGTCGACCCTCGCGATGGACCGCTACCTGCCGCGGCAGCTGTCCCGGCGGGGGGACCGCCTGGTCTTCTCGAACGGGATCCTGGTCCTGAGCCTCGCCGCCGGGATGCTGATCGTCCTGTCGGGCGCGCGGGTGACCCTGCTGGTCGGCCTCTACGTCGTCGGCGTGTTCACGGCCTTCAGCCTGTCCCAGGCAGGGATGGTCCGGCACTGGCTGCGGCAGCGGACGCCCGGCTGGCAGGCGAGGATCGCGGTCAACGTCGTCGGCACCACCGCCACCGCCTCGGTCCTGGTGATCGTCCTGGCGACCAAGTTCACCGTCGGCGCCTGGGTGATCCTGATCGTCGGGCCGCTGCTGGTGTGGCTGATGACCGGCACCAAGCGGCACTACGACGCCTTCGACGCCGCCATCCAGCACCTGGGCCTGCGCCGGGAGCCGCGCCGCCCGGTGCGGGTCGTGATCGTGGAGGACCGGGTGGACGCGGCCACGGCCTCGGCGGTCGCGTACGCCTACGCCGTCGGCGCCCAGTCCGTCGAGGCGGTCCTGGTCCCCACCGGCGCACGGCGCAGCGACGCGCGCGAGCGCTGGCGCGCGCTCGCCCCCGGCCTCGAGGTCCACGAGCAGGCGTCGGGGCTGACCCAGGTCCCCTCCACCGCGATGCGCAACGCGGCCACGGCGGCCGCGGCCGAGCACGCCGACGCGTTCACCGTCGCCCTGGTGCCCGAGACGCGGAGCGACACCTGGCTCGACGTGGCGCGCCGGCACCGGATCGCGCAGCGCGCCAAGGCAGCCCTGGTGGCCGACGGCAGCGTCGTGGTCACCAACGTCGTGGCGCCCATCGGCGGTCCGGGCCCCTACCAGGTCATCGAGCCCGTCGAGCACCACGTCGTCGTGCTCGTCAACCGGGTCCACCAGGCCGCCATGCGGGCCATCGCCTACGCCGAGTCCCTGCAGGCGACGTCGGTCCAGGCGGTCTCGATCAACGTCAGCGGCGCCCGGTCCGGCGAGATCCTGAGCGACTGGCAGCGCATCGGGCTGACGATCCCCCTCGACATCATCGAGAGCCCCTACCGGTCGGTCGTCGACTCGTTGCGGGACTACGTCGAGGAGTTCGAGCCGGACGGCCAGCACACCGTCGTCACGGTCGTGATGAGCGAGTTCATCATGTCCCGCTGGTGGCAGCGCTCGCTGCACAACCAGTCGGTCCTGCAGCTGAAGAGCACCCTGCTGTTCATCCGCGGCGTGGTCACGACGAGCGTCCCGACGCAGCTGACGAGCCTCGACCCGGATCGCCTGGAGCCCGGCGACGAGCCGCGGACGGCGGCCCGGGCGACGCTGCCAAGGTGACGCACAGCACGCGCCGGGCGCCGTCTCGGCGCAGCGCCTGCGCGGCGGCCAGCAGCGTGGCCCCGGTCGCGCGGACGTCGTCGACGAGCACGACCGCCGCGGGCGGGCGAGTCGTCACCTCGTAGGCGTCCGCGGTCACCCGCCGGCGGTCGGCGGCAGCCATGGTCCCGTGGTCCGCCCGGTCGCCGACGGCGCGGAGGAGGGGGACGGCATCGCGGCCCGCCAGCACCTCGGGGAGGTCCAGGCCGCGACGACGGCGGCGACGGCGGGTGGCGGGCACCCAGGTGCGCGGCACGCCGTCGGGCAGGTGGGGGGTCAGCAGCGTGGCGAGGCCCCTGGCCCCGGCCCGCAGCGCGTCGGTCTTGACCCGCTTGATCGCGGTGGACAGCGGCGGGCCGTAGGCGTAGGCCGCCACGGCGCGGATCCCGTCGTCGAGGTGGTGGCGCACCTCGTCGGTGACGAGCGCCTGCCCGCAGCGGTCGCACAGCGGCTCGGCGCCGCACCAGCGGCACGCCAGGCAGCGGGGTGGGAGGAGCAGGTCGACGAGCGCGCGCACCCCGTGCATGGTGGCCGTCGGCGGGGGCGTCCGCCGGGCCGGTGCGTGCGGGCTGTGGATGGGTGGGTCGCCAGGTGGGGCACTAGGCTCTGGCGCCATGCGCGCTGTCTACGTCGAGTCCTTCGATGCCGAGAACCCCCTGAGCGGCCTGGTCGTGGGCGACCGCCCCGAGCCGGAGGTCCCCGACGGCTGGGAGCTGGTCACCGTCCAGGCCGCCGGTCTGAACCACCACGACCTGTTCAGCCTGCGGGGGGTCGGCCTGAAGGCCGAGCAGCTCCCGATGATCCTCGGCGGGGACGCGGCGGGGGTGACGGCCGACGGGCGGGAGGTGATCTGCCACGGCGTGGTCGCGGGCCGCGACGGGCTTGCGTCGGACACCGACCCGGACGTGCCGTTCAGCCTGTTCAGCGAGCGCTGGCCGGGCACCCACGCCGAGCGCCTGGCGGTCCCCTCGGTCAACCTGATCGACAAGCCCGCCGAGCTGAGCTTCGCCGAGGCCGCCTGCCTGCCGGTGGCGTGGCTGACCGCGTACCGCATGTTGTTCGTCCAGGGCGGGTTCCGGCCGGGGCAGACCGTGCTGGTGCAGGGGGCGGGCGGCGGGTTGTCCACCGCGGCGATCCTGCTGGGCCGAGCCGGGGGGCTGCGCATCTGGGTGACCAGCAGGTCGGAGGAGAAGCGCGCCCGGGCCGTCGAGCTGGGCGCGGACCAGGCCTTCGAGTCCGGCGCGCGGCTGCCCGAGCGCGTGGACGGTGTCCTCGAGTCCGTCGGCCAGGCGACGTGGGAGCACTCCCTCAAGTCCGTGCGCACCCAGGGCACCGTCGTGGTGTCGGGGATGACCAGCGGCGACATCCAGGGTGGGCTGGCCCACCTGTTCTTCCGCCAGCTCCGCGTGATCGGCTCGACGATGGGGACCCGGGCCGAGCTCGCCGACCTGGTCCAGTTCCTGCTGACCACCGGGGTCCGCCCGCTGATCGACGCGACGTACCCGTTGGAGGAGGCCCGCACCGCGTACTCGCGCATGGTCGAGGGGGACCTCTTCGGGAAGATCGTCCTGACCGCGTCATGACGTCGCGCGGACGCGCGGGCGGACCGAGCGCCGTCATCTTCGACATGGACGGCGTGCTGGTCGACTCCGAGGTCATCGCCATCGAGGTGGAGGTGGCCGCCCTGGCCGCGGTCGGGGTGTCGCTGACGCCGGCGGAGCTGGCTGCGCGGTACGTCGGCACGTCGGCGGTGGCGATGCGCGGGATGGTCGTGGAGGAGTTCGGCGTGGACCTGGACGACGCGTTCTGGGCGCGCCTCGAGGCCGACAGCCACGCCGCGCTCGCCGAGCGGCTGGTGGCGGTCCCGGGGATGCGCGCGGTGGTCGAGGGGCTGGCGGTGCCGTGCGCGGTCGCGTCGTCGTCGTCGCACGCGCGGATCGCGCTGTCGCTGCGGACCGCGGGGCTGGCGGATCTGTTCGAGGTGGGGGCGCGGTTCAGCGCCGAGGACGTCGAGCGGGGCAAGCCGGCGCCGGACCTGTTCCTCCACGCGGCGGCGGCCCTGGGGGTGGAGGCGCCGGCCTGCGGGGTGGTGGAGGACTCGCCGTTCGGCGTGCAGGCCGCCCGCGCGGCGGGGATGGACGTGATCGGCTTCACCGGCGGCGGGCACGCGGACGAGGCCTGGGCCGCCCGCCTGGGCGCCGCCGGCGCCGCGGTGGTGGCGGCCGACGCCGCGTCGCTCGGGGCGATGCTGGCGGGGTGAGGTCTGGCGGTGCGGGGTCCGGGGTGCGCTGGCCGGGTCCGGGCGGCGCCGATGTGCACTTCGGCCGCTCAGGTGGCCGATCTGCACATCGTGCGGGCCCGGGTGGGTGTGGCCCACCGAACGGGTCAGCCACAGGACCACGTCAGGGTGATGCGCGCCCCGGACGGGCACCCCTTCTGCCCCTACGTGGACTGACCTGTCCCTACAGTGTCCGCGATGACCGAGCAGCCCGGCGCGCCGAAGCGGAAGCTCGTCCTGCGCGTGCAGGGCCTCACCCGCGCCTACGAGGGCGTCACCGCCCTGGCCGACTTCGACCTCGACGTCGCCCGCGGGGAGGGCGTCGTGCTGTTCGGCCACAACGGGTCCGGGAAGACGACCGCGCTCGACTGCATCGCGGGTCTGCTGACGCCGACCGGGGGTCGGATCCGGGTGGCCGGTGCGGACCCGCACACCGAGCCCGAGGCCGCGAAGGCCCGTGCCGCGACCGCCTACGTGGATGACGCCCCGATCTTCTACCGGGACCTGACGGTCGCCGAGCACGTGGAGCTGGTCGCGGTCGCCCACGGCGCCGATCTGGACGACGTCGACCCGCTGCTCGACGAGCTGGGGCTGGCCGAGCACCACGACCACCTCCCCCACCAGCTGTCGGCCGGTCTCCAGCAGCGCACCCAGCTCGCGTGCGCCCTGATCCGCCCCTTCCGCCTGATCCTCCTCGACGAGCCGACCCTCCGCCTGGACCCCGCCGGACGCGACGTCCTCCACCGCCGGCTGCACGCCGTCAAGCGCCGTGGCCGCGCGCTGGTCTTCAGCACGCACCGGCCGGACTTCGCGTCGGGGCTGGCGGACCGTGCGCTGGTCCTCTCGCGCGGCGACGTCGTGGCGGACGGCCCGCTCGACGCCGTCGTGGCGAGCCCCGAGGCGGCCGCGATCGGGATCACTCCGACGTGACGGGCGACGCAGCGGGGGACGGCGACGTCCCCGACGAGGACCTCTCCCGCCCCGACGCCCCGATGGTGCGGGCCTGGCTGCAGGAGCTGCGCACCCGGGACGCCGCACGGCGCACGCTCTCGGACCAGCTGTACCGCCTCTACGTCTGGCTCGCGCTGATCGGCGTCCCGGCCGGCTGGTTGATCGCCCAGGCGCTGGCGGCCGATCCCGCGGCCGGCTCGGTGCAGGACGCGATCCGCGACGACCTCGCGACGTGGCTGCCGGCAGGGCTGGTGCTCGTCGGTCTGCTGGCCCTCCGGCTCGGCACCTGGCGGGGGCCGGTCGTCTTCGACGATGCCGATCTCACGTGGCTGCTCAGCGCCCCCGTGCCGCGAGGTGACCTCATCCGCCCGCGCCTGATCCGCGGGCTGGCGTGGACCGCTGGCCTCGGGGTCGTGGGCGGCGTCGTGCTGTGGGTGGTGCTGGTCGCCGAGCTCGACGTCCCTCCCCTCCCCCTCCTGGCGGCCTGCACGTCGAGTGGTGCGCTGGTCGGCGCGCTGGCGGCGGCTGGGTCGTGGGCGGTCGAGTGCCGGCCCACGCTCGCCAGGGCCGTGCTGCGGGCCACCCCGCTGGTGCTGGCGGCGGTGGTGGGCTTGGCGCTGGTCACCGATGAGCTCGTCGGCGTGGCCGCGCGCTGGAGCGGGCCGTGGGGGTGGGCGACCGCGCCGGTGCAGGCCGCCGCCGGCGCGGACGTGGCGGGATGGCCGATCGCGGTCGCGCTCCTCACCCTGGTCACCGCGATCGCGGTCGTGGCGAGCCTGCAGACGGCGGGGTCGCCGACGTTCGAGGAGCTCCGGCGACGTGCCGGCACCGCCCGGGCCGTGGCGACCGGCGTGTTCTGGATGGACGTCGGCGCGGTGACGGCGGCCCGCCGGCTGGCCGTCAGCGCCCTGGTCGGTCGGCGGTTGCGGCGGATGCCGGTCCGGCCGCGGCGGGCGCTGGTGGTCCCGTGGATCGGCGCGGCGGTGCTCCTGCGCGGCCCGTGGCTGTGGGGGCGGGCGGTGCTGCTCCTCGCCGTCGGCTCGACGGCGGGGTGGGCGGCCTCATCGGCGACGTCAGACGAGCTGACCGCCCGCTTCGCCTGGGCCGCGGTCGCGGTGGTCTGCGGCTACGGGGCGGCGAGCGCCCTGGTGGAGCCGCTGAAGGTCGAGGCCTCCCAGCGCTTCGGCATCCGGCAGCTCGGCCGGTCGGCCCGGGCGGTGTTGCTGGCCCACCTGGTGCTGCCGGGCGTCGTCCTCGCGGTCATGGCCGCCGCTGCGGGTGCGGTGACCGCGGCGGTGGCCGGCGGCGGCGAGGTGGCGTGGGTGGCAGCCCTCGGTGTGGCCGCCGTCGTGCCCAGCACCGTCGTCGCCGCGGCCTACGCGGCCCTGCGCGAGCCCCCGGATCCCACCGTGATCCTGCTGTACGGCGAGACGGGCATCGCGATGTACGCCTCCCAGTCCATGGTCGGCCCCGGGGCCGCGCTGGTGGTGGGGCTGGTGCCGGTGGCGAGCTTCGCCGGTGCCGTCGACGGCGGCGTGTCGCCCGGCTCGGCGCTGGTGACGGCGGGGACGACCGCGCTGGCCCTGGGCGGTGTCGCAGTGGTGCTGCTGCGCCAGTGGCTCGGCTCCCGGGCCTGAGCCCGTCCTGGCCTCCGCTACTCGAGCAGTGCGACGGGTTGGGTGGCCACGATGTCGGAGGCCCCGATGGCGCGGAGATCCACCAGCCGCTCCCACAGCTCGCCGTTGCGGGCGACGAAGTGGACGGCGGCGAGGTCCTCGCGCCCGGCCAGGGGCAGGACGGTCGGGGACTCGAGGCCGTGGAACAGGTCGACGAGGTCGTCGATCCGGTCCCGGGGGATGTGGAGCATGACGTAGCGGTGCTGGCGGGCGGTCAGGGCGGCCTCGAGGCGCAGCTCGAGGTCCTCGAGCGCCTTGAGGCCGGGTCGGTGCACGAACTCGGCCTCGCACTCCTCGATCACCGTGAGGACGCGCAGGCGGTTCTGTCGCAGGGACGTGCCGGTCTCTGAGTTGTCGACGATCGCGTCGGCGAGGCCGGCGGCGCAGACCCCCTCGAGCGAGCCGCCCATCGCCACGACGCGGACGTCGATGCCCTCGGCGGCGAAGAACGCCTCGGTGAGGTTCGGCATGTGCGTGGCGACGACCCCGCCGGCGAGGTCGGTGTGGTCACGACGCCCGTCGTCGTCGCGGCTGGCGACGACCAGGCTCGACCGCGCGTAGCCGAGGGGCCGGGAGGTCAGGTCGGTCAGGTCGTGCTCCATCGCGATGTCGGTGGCGATGAACGCCCCGTGCAGCGCACCGGCGGACAGCGCGGCGGCCGCGTCGCGGGGGCGCATCTCGATCAGCTCGAGCGCCTCGCCGGCGTAGGCCATCGACCCCGAGCCCCGCAGGCCGGAGGTCGGGTAGCCGGCGGTCGACAGCAGCTTCAGCGCCTCGTCGCGGAGGCGCCCCTTGGAGGGGACGGCGATGCGGGCGCGCCCGCCGTTGGGCCTGCGGGCAGGGATGGCGTTCATCTCGGTCCTCGAGGTGGGACGACGGGCCGCGTCAGCGACGGCGGTCGGCGAGCTCGGCGACGACCTGGTCCCAGGACACCCCGGCGCCGACCAGGCCGGCGAGGAGGTGGAACACCAGGTCGGCGGCCTCGGAGGCGGCGCGGTCGCGGTCCACGGTGGGCGCGCCCAGCTCGAGGCAGACCTCGAACGCCTCCTCCATGATCTTCCGCTGGACCGCGACGGGGTCGGTGACCAGGGTCGCCGAGTACGAGCCCTCGGGTCGCTCGGCCTTGCGTGAGCGCAGGAGGGACTCGAGGTCGGTCAGCAGGTCGGCCATGACGGCGGCGATGCTACCGGCGGGTGGTGGAGGTGGCGATTCGGGTCGGGGGTCGGCCCGGGCACGACGGCGGCCGGCCACGTGGGGTGGCCGGCCGTCGCGTCATGACGAGCCGTGGGTCAGGGTGCGGCGTCCCCGCCGAGGGCGGCGATGATCGCGTCCTCGACCGCCGTGCTGACCGCCTCGATGCCGCCGAAGATGATGCTCCGGTCGATCGCCTCGGCCGTGGCGACCAGGTAGGCCTCCACCTCCGGGGACAGCTCCTCGGGATCGGTGAACAGCATCGGGCCCGGACCCACCGACGGGTTGCCCACGATCGACGAACCCGTCAGCGCGTCGACGAACACCGCGTCGGTCGCGATGCCCACCGCGGCGGGGTCGGTGAAGAACCGCTCGGCAACTGCGACCGAGAGCGCAGCGGGGGTGTCACCGGTCACGATCTCCTCGGTGCCGGCGACCTCGCCGGCGCGGTCGCCGATCGCGATGACCTCGTCCGGCTTGGCCTCCGCCAGGTAGGCCGCGGTCTCCGCCGGCATCCCGTCCGGTGCGGTGAGCAGCACTGCGGCGCCGACCTCGTCCTGGGCGAAGTCGGAGTCGCCGGCCACCACCGCCGCCGCACCCGCCGCGATCGCGTCGGTGAACGTGCCGCCGTCGGCGATCAGCGCCGTGCCCGGGGAGCCGAGCCCCTCGGTCGCGATCACCACCGCGGTGGCGTACCGGTTCTCCCCGCCGTAGCGGATGACCTCGTAGCCGAGCGCGATCAGCTCGTCCTCGACGGCCTGGCTGATCGCCTCGGTGCCGCCGAGGAGGTACACGGTCCCGCCGGGCTCGAGCAGCCGCTCGATCTCGTCAGCGGTCGGCGTGGACAGCACGTCGGTCTGGGTGAGGAGGATCGGCGCGCCCAGCTCGACCGCGAGCGGCGCACCGGCCTGGGCGTCGGGGAAGTCGTCCGCCCGCGCCAGGACCACCGCGTCCGCGCCGTCGGGGAACGTCTCCTCCGAGCACTCCGTGGCCGTCTCGGTCCGCGTCTCCCCACCACACCGGTCGATGTTCACCTGCACCGGCGGGATCGTGGGCTCGGGCTGGGGAGTTGGCGTGCTGCCGGGGTTCTCCGGGTTGCTGGGCTGCGGCACGAACTCGAACGCGCCGCGGTCGCACTCCGGGGTGGTGTCAGCGTCCGGCCCGTCCTGGGGACGACTCACACCGCGCTGATCCAGTTCGACGGCACACGATCCCGTCCCCTGCGCGAAGCCCGGAACTGAAGTCACGTCGATCGCGTCGATCGCCTCTGAACCCGCGAGCAGAGCCCTGGTCCGGGTCAAACCCCCGTTGTCTGCGAGCGGACCGAAGGTGTTCGTGACATCGACGACATTCCCTGAAGCGTCGAGCTCACAGCTCTCGTCATTGGTCGCGTTGGCTGCACCCTCGACTGTCACGGTCCCGTTGTCGGTCAAGAACCTGCAGTTACTGTTCGGTCCGTCGGTCTGGATGACGGAGTAGTTCGCGGTCAGGTTCACGGCGTCATCGGAGCCGCCGGCGAACGCGAGGATGTTGTCCGCCCGCTCTGTCAAGCCCGCGAAGGAGGAGATTCCGACTGCTTCGTTGTCCAGGACCGTCGCGTGGACCAGCACAAGCGTCGCGCTGGCGAGGTCCGTGTCGGCCGTGAGCCCCCCTCCATCGCTCGCCACGTTGAGGGTGACGGTGGAGTTCACCAGTTCCACCGTCCCGTTGATGGTGTACAGGCCACCGCCGTACGCGATGGCGGAGTTCCCTTCCACCGTGCTCCCGGTCAACGTGAGGCGGCCCTGCACCGCGGCCCCGCCGCCGACGCCGGCGCTGTTGTCTCGCAACGTGAGCGAGGTGCCTTCCACCCATGTCCCCTCGTCGACGAGCAACCCCCCACCACTGGCGACGCCCGACCCGCCTTGCAGGGTCAACCCCACCAGGTCGACGGGTGATGTACCCGCGAAGTTCACGACCGGCGAGAGAGGGTGCGAGACGTGCATCACGCGGTCTGGACCGGCGTCGCCGCCCGTGAACTGCGTCTGCAACCCGGACGCATCGAGGACGACTCCCTCCGCGTCGATGATTGCGACCGCCTGGGTGATGTCGAGATCTCCCTGGTCGACCCCACCGTCGCCGGTGCGCGTCAACACGATGTGGTCGATCCCATCCGCGAAGGTGATCGTGTCGTGGCCGCCCCGCACGTCGTTGGCCTCATGGATGGCATCGCGGATGGAGCACTCCGCCTCGGCAGCGTCGATCGGATCGCACTCCCCGTCGTACGAGTCCTCCTCGGTGTTCACGATGAGTGGAGGCGGCGGCTTCTCCGTCCCCTGCTGGAAGACCTCGTCGCCGTCAGGACGCGCGAAGCCACCCTGGGCCGAGGCATCCGACGCGCCGACCGCGAGCAGCGCGGCGACCAGTGCGAGCAGGGACAGGACGATGACGGCAGGGCCAGCGAGGCTCCTGGGCATGGAGGTCTCCCCTCACGGAGGTGCCACCCCCCACCCCAGGTCCCGCGGTGGCGTGCGATTCAGATCGCGTGAGGATCCTCGCAGTCGACCCCGAGCGCAAGTGCTTTCAGGAAAGATCCACCTTCCGTCACACATCCGTCACCGGGGATGCGATCAGAGCGACGGAAGCCAGGCCCTGATCACCGAGGCCAACCGGGGCCCGGCGGCCTTGCCCTCGCGCATGACCTCCTCGTGGTCGGTCTTCGTCCCGCCCAGCCGGTGGACGTTCGTGATCAGCGAGCAGCCGAGCACCCGCATGCCCGCCGCGTTGGCAGCGATTACCTCGTTGACCGTGGACATCCCGACGGCGTGGCCCCCGATGGTGCGGAGCATCATGACCTCCGCCGGCGTCTCGTAGGTCGGGCCCGCCAGCCCCACGTACACACCCCGCTGGAGCGCCACCCCCTCCGCCTTCGCGGTCGCCTCGAACGACGCCCGCAGGTCGCGGTCGTAGGCGTTGGACTGGTCGAGGAAGTGCGGCGGGACGATGCCGGTCAGCGCGTTCTGGCCCGACAGGTTGATGTGGTCGGCGATGACCATCAGGTCGCCGGGGTCGAAGGTGTCCGCCAGCCCGCCCGCGGCGTTGGTCACCACGTACGTGCCGACCCCGATCGCGGCGGCGGCGCGGACCGCGGCGACGACCCGGTCGACGCCGAGCCCCTCGTACAGGTGCACCCGGCCCTGCTGGACCAGCACCTGCACCCCGTCGATCGTCCCCGCGACGAACTTCCCGGCGTGGCCCGGCACGGTCGTGTCGGGCAGGCCGACGTCGGCGAAGGGGACCTCGATGCGCTCCTCCACGCCGTCCGCCAACCCGCCGAGCCCCGAGCCCAGGGTCAGCATGACGGCGGGCTCCCGCCCCTCCAGCCGCTCGGTCAGCCCGGACGCGACGGCGTCGATGTCGGTGACCGCCACGACTAGGACTCCCGGATGATCGTGCCGTCGCCGGTCGTGATCTCGGACTGCCCGCGCGGCGGCTTGGCCTCGTCGAGCAGCATCACGGGGATGTTGTCGCGCACCGGGAAGACCGCCGTGCACGACTGGCAGAGGATCACCTGCCGCCGCTCCTTGTACTCGATCTCGGAGTGCGTGGCGCAGGGGCAGCGGAGCAACTCGACGAGCTCCTTCGGGACGGCCATGGGTCTTCTCTCCTCAGCGGATCAGGGACAGGACGCGGTCGCGGACGGCGGTCATGGTGGCCTCGTCGTCGCCCTCGACGTTCAGGCGGAGCAGCGGTTCGGTGTTCGACGGGCGCAGGTTGAACCACCAGGTGTCGGCCTCGGCGAGGAGCCCGTCGGGTCGTGACAGTGTGGCCTCGTCGGCGAAGGCGCGCTCCACCGCGTCCACCGCCGCCTGGGGGTCGGCCACGGTGGAGTTGATCTCGCCGGAGGCGACGTAGCGGTCGTAGGGGGCCACCAGGTCGGCGAAGCTCCCCCCGGACCGGCTGAGCGCCTCGAGCAGGATCACCGCGGCGATGAGCCCGGAGTCCGCCCGGTAGTTGTCGGCGAAGTAGTAGTGCGCGGAGTGCTCGCCACCGAACCGCGCACCGGTCTCGGCCATGACCTGCTTGATGAACGAGTGCCCGACCCTGGTGCGGACGGCCGTGCCGCCGTGCGCCTCGATCGTCTCGGGGACGACCCGGCTGCAGATCAGGGTGTGGAGGATCGTCGCGCCCGGATGCCGCTCGAGGGTCGTCGCGGCGATGACCGCGGTGACGAGGGAGGGGGAGACGGGTTCGCCGTCCCCGTCGACGCAGAACATCCGGTCGGCGTCCCCGTCGAACGCGAGGCCGATGTCACAGCCGTGCAGCCGCACGCTCCGCTGCAGGTCGCGGAGGTTCTCCGGCTCGATCGGGTTGGCCGGGTGGTTCGGGAACGTGCCGTCGAGCTCGAAGTACAACGGGACCAGGTCGACGGGCAGCCCGTCGAAGACCTCGGGCACGACCAGCCCGGCCATGCCGTTCCCCGCGTCGACGGCCACCTTCAGAGGCCGCAGCGCGTCGAGGTCGACGAAGGACCGGACGTGGTCGGCGTAGCGCTCGATCGTCCCCTCGACGACCTCGTGGCTCCCCTCGCGGTCCGCAGCGGGGAAGTCCCCGGCGATGGCGCGGTCGCGCATCGCGCCGAGACCGGTGTCGAGGGACACCGGTGCGGCGCCGGCGCGGCAGAACTTCATGCCGTTGTACTGAGCCGGGTTGTGGCTGGCGGTCAGCACGATGCCCGGCAGCCCCTCAGCACCCGAGGCGTAGTAGAGCAGGTCCGTCGAGGCCAACCCGATGTCGATGGTGTCGACGCCCTGGGCGCGGATGCCGGCCATGAGCGCGTCGGCCAGCTCGGGGCCGGAGGGGCGCATGTCGCGGGCGACGATGATCTTCTCGGCGCCGAGCTCGACCGCGGCGGCCCGCCCGATGGCGTGGCAGACCTCGGCGTCCAGCTGGTCGGGCACGGTCCCGCGGACGTCGTAGGCCTTGACGATGCCGTGCAGTCGCTCGGACAGCGCACGCTCGCTCGGCAGATGCTCCATCGCGCGACAGGCTAGGGGATGTGCGTGGCGACGTCGGTGTCCGATCGGTGTCCACCGGCGGGCGTCGACTGGTGGACGTGCTCGACGCCGCCTACGCCGAGGACCCGTGGCTGAGCTGGACCCTGCCGGACCGCGGGGCCGCCCGGTCGCTGTTCAGCCTGTACCTGCGCACCGTCGCGTTCGCCCACAGCCGGGTGCTGGTCGCCGGGGACCCGGTGGACGGGGTGGCGATCCTCGTCCCGCCGGGTGTGGCCGCCCGCCCCTCGGCAGAGGTGGGCGCGGAGGTCATCGCCCTGCACGGCCGCCGGATCGGACCGGCGCTGGACGCCGACGCGGTGCTGGAGCGCCACCGCCACCCCCAACCCTGCTGGGTCCTCCACACGCTGGCGGTCCACCCGGACGCCCAGGGACGCGGGCTGGGCACCGCGCTGCTGGACGCGGTCGTGGCACACGTCGATGCGGAGGGGGAGGGACGGGGACCCCTCACCCTGGAGACCGCGAACCCCCACGCCGTCGGGTGGTACCAGCGGCGGGGCTTCGACGTGGATCACCGGATCGACCTGGGCCGGGGCTGGGGGTTCGGCGTAGATGCCCCCACGACGTGGCTCCTGTCACGGCGTCCTGCCCCCTCCTCCCCCACAGATCGACCACACGCCGTCCGCTGAGCGAACACGGTGGGGCGCTCGAGCGCACGTCCCCGCTCCCTCCCGCACGGATCGACCACGACGGCGCGGTCCCCACCGGTCGTCAGTGGTCAATCCGTGCGAAGCGGTGGGGTGCGCGCCAGGACCTCCTCGGCGATCGGGACGGCGGCGTCACGGTCGCTCGCGACCAGGCCGATCCGGGTGCGGCGGTCGAGGAGGTCGGCGACGGACGTGGCGCCCTCGCGGCGCACGGCGAAGGCCAGCTCGACGCGGAGGTGGGGCAGGCCGTCGACGACGGGGCCGGCGAGCCAGGGGTCGGCGGCGATGAGGGCCTCGAGGTCCGGCGCCTCACCGCCGTAGCGGGCAACCAGCCAGGGCCGCGCGGGCACGTCCGGGAGCCGGCGGCGGGGCAGCGCGCCGACCAGGGGCTGGCGGTCGGTCGTGCAGGGCCGATCGCTCACCCGGTCGACGACGTCGGCGGCCATCCGCCGGTACGTCGTGAGCTTCCCCCCGACGATGGTGATCGGCCCGTCGGGGTCGTCGAGCACGAGGTGGGCGCGGGACAGGTCCGCGGTGGCCGCTGGCGCCGCACCCTCGCCCCCCGCCACCAGCGGCCGGTAGCCGGCGTAGCCGCCGACCACGTCCGAGGGGGTGAGGGGGCGGTCGAGGACCCGGCTGATCGCGTCGAGCAGGAAGTCCCGCTCCGCATCCAGCACCGGCGCCTCGTCCGGCACCGCCCCGCTGACGGGGTCGTCGGTCAGGCCGAGGTAGACCCGCCCGTCGAGCTGGGGCAGCGCGAAGACGAACCGGCTGAGGTGACCCGGCACGGGGGCGGCGACCGCGGCCGTGGGGTGGCCGAGCGCCGCCCCGTCGAGCACCAGGTGCACCCCCTTCGAGGGGCGCAGCACGACCCGGTCGTCGAGGGCGTCCGACCACGCGCCCGCAGCGACGACCACCCGGCCGGCCCGGGCCTCGAACCCCTCACCGGTGCGGGCGTCGACCAGGTCGGCCCGGTCCGCGCCGACGGCGGTCACGGCGACGTGCGGCAGGACGGCGGCGCCGAAGGCCGCGGCGGTCCGGGCGATCGCGACCACCGCCCGGACGTCGTCCACCAGCTGCCCGTCGGTGTTGACCCAGGCGCCGCGCAGGGCGGGGCGCCCGATCGCGGGGACCATCGCCCGCGCACGGCGGGGGCCGACGAGCCGGGGGCCGGGGAGCGTCAGCCCACTGGTCCCGGCCGACAGCCGCAGCGCGTTCCCGGCCAGGTAGCCGAGTCCGGCCAGCGCGCCGCTGACCGGCGGCATCCCGGCGTTCAGCGGCGTGACGAACGGCAGCGGACGCACCAGGTGCGGTGCGACGCGCTCCATCAGCACCCCGCGTTCGAGGGCCGACTCCCGCGCCAGCGCGAGGTCGCCCCCGGCGAGGTAGCGAAGCCCGCCGTGGACGAGCTTGGAGGACCACCGCGACGTCCCGCTCGCCAGGTCCGCCCGGTCGACCACGGCGACCGACAGGCCCCGCAGCGCGGCGTCGAGGGCGATCCCCGCGCCGGTGAACCCGGCGCCGACGACGAGCAGGTCCGGGCGCCACCCCTCCGCCAGGCGCTCGAGCTCCCGCCGCCGCCGCACCGCGGTGAGGGCCGACGGGACGTCCCGCCCCCCGCCCGGTCCCCTGACCGCTGACGCGCTCACGGGGATAGGCCCCGGTCGACCACGTCGGCGAGGGCGTCGGCCAACCCCTCCCCCACCGCAGCCACCTCCGGGACGCGCTGGGCCAGCACCAGCGACTGCACGGCCAGCACCACGGTGAGGCCCAGGACGCCGGGGTCGCCGTGCCGCACCGACCCGTCCTCGTGGCCCGCCCGGACGCCCTCCACGACGAGGTCCAGGGCGATCCGCTGCACCGCGCCGAAGCGCGACACCACGTAGGGCACGAGCGTGTCGGCGTCCACCGCGAGCGCCTTCGCGAGCAGCGGGTCGCCGACCAGGGCGGTGACGGCCCGGCGGATGGTGCCGACCAGGCGGGCGCGCGCGTGCGGGGCGGACCCGGCGGGACCCCGCGCAGCGGCCAGGACCGCGCCGAGCTCGCGGGTGAGGACGGCCGTGACGGCCGCCTCCACGTCGGGGTAGTGGGTGTACAACGTCGCGCGGGACACCCCGGCTCGCCGCGCGACCTCCGCGAAGGTGGTGCGGCGCACGCCGAGGTCGAGGACGGCCGCCCTGGTGGCGTCCAGGACCTGATCGACACTTGTACGTTTCATATCCAGATGTCAAAGTAGCGCGAGCATGCACGAGTCGTCCACCCTCATCACCGCCCCCACCACGCCGATGATCTGGCACGGCTGGGGCGACCCCACGCGCCGACCCGGCCTGTCGCCCCGGGCGGAGGCGCTCCTGGCCCAGGAGATCGGGCCGCTCGACCGGCACACCCCACCGGTGCCGCTCGAGGAGGTGCGGGTCGGCCCCTCGGCGCTGTCCGACGACGACCGACGCGCCCTCGAGGCGATCGTCGGTCCCGATCGGGTCCTCGACGACCACCTGACCCGGGTCCGCCACGCCGGCGGCAAGAGCTACCCCGACCTGTTCCGGCGACGCCAGGGGGACGCCGTCGCCGCCCCGGACGCGGTCGTGCTGCCGGGGTCGCACGAGGAGGTCGCGGCCGTCCTCGCCGTCGCCGCCGAGCGCGGCGTCGCCGTGGTGCCCTTCGGCGGGGGGACGAGCGTGGTCGGCGGGGTCGAGCCTGAGCGGGGCGGGTTCGACTCGCTGATCGCGCTCGACCTCGCGCGGATGGACCGGCTGGTCACCCTGGACGAGGAGTCGCTGCTGGCGACCTTCGAGCCTGGCATCCGCGGGCCCGAGGCGGAGGCCGAGCTGCGCCGTCGCGGCTACTCCCTCGGCCACTTCCCCCAGAGCTACGCCTACGCCTCGATCGGCGGCTACGTCGCCACCCGCTCTGCGGGGCAGGCGTCCACCGGGCACGGGCGCATCGACCAGCTCGTCCACGCCGTCCGGGTCGCCACGCCGATCGGCGAGCTGTCCGCGGGCGTCTCGCCCGCCACCGCCGCCGGCCCGGACCTCCGACAGGTGGTGGTCGGCTCCGAGGGGCTCCTCGGCGTGATCACCGAGGCCACCCTGCGCATCCACCACGCCCCCGAGGTGGAGGTGTACGAGGCCCACGCGGTCCGCTCGTTCACCGAGGGCGCGGCGATCCTGCGGGAGCTGGTGCAGGCCGGCGTCGCCCCGGACGTGTGCCGCCTGTCCGACGTGGACGAGACCCGGACGTTCGTGCAGCAGACCGAGGGGGTGAAGGGCACGGCGCTGCGGGGCTACCTGTCGCTGCGCGGCTACGGCGAGGGGTGCCTGCTGATCCTGGGTTGGGACGGGTCACGCGCGTCGGTCGCGCTCGGCCGGGCGGCGGCGGCCCGTGTGCTCCGCGGCCACGAGACCCTGCGGCTGGGCACCCGGCCCGGTGACGCGTGGGCGCACGGCCGCTTCGACGGGCCGTACCTGCGCGACGAGCTGATGGACCGCGGGGTCATGGTCGAGACGCTCGAGACCGCGACGACCTGGTCGGCCATCCCCCGGCTGTACGGCGCCGTGCGCCGGGCGCTGCACGACGCCCTCGGCGATCGCGGCACCCCGCCGCTCGTGCTGTGCCACATCAGCCACGTCTACCCGTCGGGCTGCTCGCTCTACTACACCTGGATCGCGCGCCAGGACCAGGGCGACGAGCTCGCGCAGTGGCGCGCCGCCAAGGCCGCGGCCAGCGAGGCGATCCTCGCGGCGGGCGGGACGATCACCCACCACCACGCGGTCGGGACCGACCACCGTCCCTACATGACCGCAGAGGTCGGGGACGTCGGCGTGTCGCTGCTGCGCGCGCTGAAGGACGCCGTCGATCCGACCGGCATCCTCAACCCGGGCAAGCTGGTGCCCTGACGGCTCGCGCCGCCGCTACCCCGCGATGTGGGCGAGGACGGCGGTGAGGGCGACGTCGGTGCCCTCGACGATGTCCTCCCACCACCGGTGCTCGCAGTGGCGGCAGGTGTGGAACCGCATCGGGGTGTCCTTCGGGGACAGGCGCACGACGAGCAGGTCGTCAGAGCGGCAGTTGGGGCACGTGACGGACTGAGCCATCGGGAGATCACCTTCGTGGCGACGTCGGGGCTCCCCTCCGTGGGAGCGCTCATCACTACGATCGGTCACCCTCCGTACCGCGGCCATGACCCAGAGGAACCATTTCGGCGGGTGCGAGATGGCTAGTCCGCGCGGGTCACTCGACCAGCGTCACTCGACCAGCGTCACTCGACCAGTGTCACTCGACCAGGCGGAGGCGCGCAGGCCGCCTCCCGCCACCGATCCCCACCTCGCCGCCCGCTGCGACCTCGCGCCGGGTCCCGTCGTCCCCCAGCTGCCGGTCGAGGTCCTCGAGCTTGCGGCGGACGTCCGCGGGCAGCTCCGCGCCGATGTAGCGGCTGCGCCGTCGACCGTCCTCGGTCCAGTGGGCGTACCAGTAGGGGCCGTGCGGGCACGAGCTGCAGGCCGCCTTCCCGCACGCCACGCGCTTCTGGCGGTAGCGGACGGTCGGCATCCCCGGGAGGTCGCTGACCTCGATGACCGGCTCCTCGGACCCGAGCAGCAACCCCCGGGCGAGGATGAGGAGCTGGCGGAGCTGGCCCTCGTCGAGACGGCGCACCTCGTCCACGAGGGCGCGCGGGAGGCCCACCGGTCAGCCCTCCCGGTCGCGCTCGCGCGCGCGCTCGCGCGCGTCGTCGGCTGCCGGGCCGGGTTCGGGGGCGAACTCGGACATGAAGGGGAGGGGCAGGACGACGGCGCCGCGGACCTGGGGCACCGACGGGGCGGGCGGCTCCTCCACCCGGTCTGACGGCTCGCGGTCGGACTCGACCCGGTCGGACGGCTCGCCGTCGGACAGGTCGACCTCGACCACCTCGACGTCATCGGCGTGGTCGGCCGACGCGTCCTCCCCGGCGGGGCGGGTGGCGGACCGCTGGCGACCCAGCACCGAGCGGACCACCGCCATGTCGGCGGACACGGGGGCGATCTCGTGGGACAGGCCGACGCCGACCAGCGCGTGCCGGCCGGACCCGACGACGTGGTCGCCGGCGTCGTCCGCGCCCTGGTCCTCCGCCGGCGGGTCGTAGGTCGGCAGGTCGGCGAGCAGCCGGCTGTAGCGCGACGCGCGCTCCTGCGGGCGCTCGGCCTCAGCCTCCAGCATGCGGTCGACGCTGCCCCGGAGGGTGGCGACGCGCTCGACGATCTCGGCGGCGGAGGGTTCGTGGACGGCCTCGACCGGGCGGCGGTCGTCGACCAGGGCCCACCCGCGCGGGACCGTCATCGAATCGGCGTGGTGCGGGCACAGGTCGTGGGTCGAGGGGTGGTCGTCGGCCAGGTCCGACAGCCACACCTCGGCGGTGGCGTACCGGTAGGACAAGGTCGCGGCGGCAGGCCATCGACACCCCGTCTTGATGCACGAACGCATGTCGGCCATGTCCTGACCGTACGGGAGGACGCGCGTCACGCCGCGCATTTGCGGCGCTACCCTCCCGCCGATGGCTCCCCACGACCCACACGGGCGGGTCGCCCGGGTCGACGCCGACGAGCGCCGGCGCCCCGCCGGCGGCTTCCGGGTCGCCGACCGCGCCAGGTTCCTCGCACTGGTCGAGCAGGTGGTCGCCGCCCTGCCCACCGAGCTCCGCCCCCACGTGCGGGCGGCGGAGCTCGTCGTGGACGACGTCCCGGACCCGGACCTGCCAGCCCACCCCGAGGACGGGGTGCGGCTCGCGTCCCTCACCCTCCCACGGCCTGGCGGCCGCGCCCGACTCATCGTCCACCGCCGCCCCCTCGAGCTGCGCGCGAGCACGCGGGTGGAGCTGGTCGGCGAGATCCACCGGGCCGTCGCCGGCGCGATCCGCGAGGCCCTCGGCCAGCCCCCCTACCCGGACTGATCAGCCGAAGAGGCTGTCCTCGGTCGTCGTCGGCGCCGCGTCGGGGCCGCCCGGGTCGGGACCGGGCTGGCCGGTGCCGGTCTCGGTCGGTGCGGGCTCTGTCGTCGCGGGCTCGGTCGTCTCGGCGGGCGGCACCGCACCCGGTGAGGGGGTCGGGGTCTCGCTCGGCGGGCCGATGATCGTCGGGGTCGGGGTGGCGTCCAGCTGCCCCTCACCCCCGCGGTCCGGCACCGGGGTCGGCGTCGGCGTCGCGGTCGCCGAGACGGCCGGCCGGGAGGACAGCGACGGGTCGCGGCGCGGGGGCAGGGCCTGACCGCCGCCGATCAGCTCAGACAGCGGCACGCCCGTGGCCGACCAGTACGTGGCCGCGGCGCCCTCGCCGAGCGACACCACGCCGGCCACGACGGGCAGGTCGGCGGTGACCAGCGCGGCCCCGCCGCCCTCGACGTCACCCAACGGCACCTCGACCAGCGCGTTCGGGGGCACCTCGATGCCGTCGGCACCGTCGACGGGGTCGCCCGCGACCTCGACCGTCGCGGTCGCCACCGCCGTCCCGGGGTTGAAGACCGTCAGCACGGCGTCGGTGCCCACCGCCCCCGGCACGACCCACTCCTCGTCGGCCGTGCCGACCGCCGGGGTGATCGTCACACCCGTCCGCTCGCCGTCCCGGACGGCGCTCGTCCGGCTCGCGACGAGCCCGATGCCGTTGACGCTCTCGAGCCGCACCCCCATCCGGGGGAGCGCGGACAGGTCGGCCAGGTCGATCCGGGCGGTGCCGCCCGCCGGGACGGTCAGCTCGCTGGCCAGGGTCGAGGCGGTACCGAGCGGGGTGGACACCTGCACCTCGACGGCGGCGTGGCGGTCCGCGGGGTTGTAGACCGTCACCCAGCTCTCGGTGACGTCGTCGACCAGCGCCTCGGGCAGCAGCAGCGTCGGGCCGGGGGTGGGCGACGCGGGGACGAGGGCCCGTCCGGTGATGGCCTCGAGCCCCTCCCCGGCGGGGCCGCGCACGACCTCGCCCTGCGGGACGACCCGGCCGGAGCGGGCCACGACCGACACGGCGAGGTCGGCGGTCTCCGGGCGGAACTCCGCCAGGTCGCGGCTGACGACCTCGCCGGCCGGGACGGTGAGCTCGTCGGCGATGACGAGGTCGACGGGCCCCTCCAGGGTGCCGAAGCGCAGCTGGACGACGGCGTCGGAGCCGAACGGGTTGAACAGGTGGAGGGTCGAGGTGTTCCCGCGGTTGGTGTCGAAGCCCGCCAGGTACCAGCGGTCCGACGGCTGGGTGGCGCAGGTGGCGAGGGCGCGCTCGGTGTCGTCGGCGATCGCGTGCTGGGCCACGACGGGACCGCCGCGCCACTCGATGGCGAACGGGACGGCCCGTTGGGCGTCGGGGATCTCGAGGACCTCGCTGGTCCCGGCCGCCAGCTGGCGGGGCGCGTCGCTGATCGGCTGGCCGTCGACGTAGCGGGTGACGGTGATCTCGGAGGGCTCCGTCGCGCTGGCCGAGGCGATCTCGAGCTGGGCGGTGTCGCCCTCCCCGGCCACGGCCGGGCAGTAGGCGGTGCCGCTGGTGGCCGCCGTCACGGGCTCGGGCGTCGGCGCGGCGGTCATGGCGGCGGGGTCGGTCAGCTGGCTCGCGGCGACGCTCGCCCCGGCGACCAGGACGGCGACGAGGAGCAGCGCGATGCCGCGCTTGCGACCCCGCACGCGCGGTCGGCGCCCCGACCCGATGTCGTCGGTGCCGGCGTCGGTCACGGCCCACCTCCCCTGGTGGTGCCGGGCGGAGCGGCGTCCGGGTCGATCCGCGGGAAGGAGGTGGTCGTGTCGGCCAGGCCGACCAGGTCGGTCGGCAGCGAGGTGCTGCGCTCCGGGCGGACGCGTGCGCCGGGCGGGCGGACGGCCAGGGAGATGATCGCGAGGACGACGAGGACCTGCAGGGCCACCACGACCCGGCGGCGCAGGGCGAAGCCCGTCGACACGCTGGCCTGGGCGGTCACGGGCTCGTCGACCGCGACCGCGTAGGCGTTGACCGGGTCGTCCAGGACGCGCTCGAGGTCCATCCCGCCCACGACGGCCCGCCACGCCGACGATCCGGCCTCGCTGACGACGAGCGCGCCCGTGGCGGGACCGACCTGGCCGACGTAGGCGCTCGGTGACCGGGGGTCGAGGGCCTGGACGTCGACGTCGCGGGTCGGGCCCGGGTCGCCGGTGGCCAGCAGCCGTCCGGCGGCGGGCTCGCCGATCACCGCGGCGCGCGGCAGCCACGTCCGGACCTGGTAGCTGACCGCGGCGGTGGAGGGCAGCGGCTCGAGGTCGACCTGTCGGCTGAGCGCCGTTCGCAGGGCGGGCTCGGGGGTCAGCAGCACGACGTAGCGGACGTTCAGCACGCCGAGCACCGCGGCCGCCTCGGTGCTGACCCCCTCGTCGATCTGGGCGAGCGCGTCGGCGATGACGTCGCTCAGCGCCGCGTCCCGCAACGTCCCGAACGACGTCATCACCGGTCCCTGGTCGCCGACGACCTCCCAGCTGACCGCGCCGTCCTCGGCCCGGTCGACCAACAGCACCCGGTACTCCCCGACCTGCTCGGCGTCCGCCCCGATGAACGCGGGGACGAGCTGGGGGTCCTGGGAGAGCTCGGTCCAGGGGCCGTTCGCCAGCAGGCCGAGGCCCGCCACCACCCCGCCGACGAGCACGATCCCGGCGACGGCCGTGCCGACCTGGGCGACGCCGAAGTCGGCAGCCGTGAGGGTCTCCGTCGACCACCGGGCGGTGATCATCCCCAGCACGGCCAGCCCGACGGCGCCGGGCAGCAGGAGCGCGGGCGGGTGGACGAAGGGGACGTCGTAGTAGCCGGTCGCCCAGGCCAGCCCGCCGGAGGTGACGACCAGCAGGACCAGCGACGCGGTGATGAGGGGCCGCGCGCGCATGCCGACCACGAGCGCGCCGAGGAGGACCGCAGCGGGGATGGCGACCATCCCCCAGCCGATCACCCCATCGAGGCCGTCGACGATCTGCGGCTGGCCGGTCAACGCCCGCCACAGCGGGATGTCGACGGCCGGCGCACCCGCGCCGGACGCGAGCGTCCCCGCGCCGGGACCGCCGTCGCGCACGAGGTCGACCAGCCACGGGGACAGGATCAGGACCGCACCGACGGCGCCGACGGCCAGGCGGACGAACGGGCGCACCCACCCCCGGAGCACCGCGACGACCAGGGCGACGACGATGATCACCGGGACGAGCAGCCCCTCGATCGGATCCGCGCCGAGGGACAGCACGACGGCCAGGCTGAGGAGCGCGGTGGACCGCCACGCCACCCCGGGGGCCGTGCGGGGGTCGACGGTGGTGATGGTCAGCGAGACGACCGCGGGCAGCAGGCCCGCCACGATCGCCAGGCCGTACCGGCCCTCGGCCAGCGTCCCGAGGACCGCGGGTGAGAGCACGTAGATGGCCGCGCCGACGACGCGCGGCCAGGGCTGGTTGGTCACGAGCCGGCCGGCGCGGAGGGTGGTCGTGAACGCCAGGGGCACGATCCCGAAGACCAGCACCCGCTGGGCCAGCCACGCGCTGCCCGCGAGGAGGCCCGACAGCAGGCCGAGCACCGCCTGGATCGGCGAGGGCGCGCTGGCGGAGGCGAGCGGATCGCCGCTCCACCCGCTGAGGTAGCTCGACAGGAACGCCATCGGGGAGTCCGGCCAGGGGGCGACCTCGCCGCCGACGATCGCGCCGGAGTCGAGGAAGCCGGTCACCGACAGCGCGAACGCGATCAGCAGGGGCACGCCGAGCAGCACGAGGGGGCGGTCGCGGAGGAACCGCTGGATCGGCTGGTCCGCCAGCGGGTCCACCCCGACCCTCGAGACGTCCTCGGCGTCGACCAGCGCGCGCGTGCTGCCACCGGCCAGGGATTCGAGGAGGGAGTCCGCGTACTGGCGCAGCCGCGGCAGACCGGGCGTGAACAGCGCGGAGAGGCGGCTGTCGGGCAGGCGCCGCGTGGCCTGCACGACCCGTCGGCGCCGGAGGGTCCCCGGCAGCTGCCCGAGGTTCCAGGCGTAGGCGCGGACCACGGCGAAGGCCTCGCCGAAGCGCCGCGCGATCACCAGCGCGACCATGCGGGCGAGGTTCACCAGCGCGCTGAGGGGCAGCACCCACGCGAGCCGCCGTCCCGAGTAGTTCTTCAGCATCGAGGCGATCGCGTGGCGCTCGGTGCGGTAGCGGGACTCGGCCAGGTCGAGGTCCGGGCGTGCGCCGCTCGCGGCCGCGCCGACGTGGTAGCCGACGGCGGCCGGGACCACGGCGACCCGGCGGCCGGCGATCCACACGCGCCAGCAGAGGTCCAGGTCGTCGCGGAACGCGTCGAAGCGGGCGTCGAAGCCGCCGAGGCGGGCGAAGACCTCGCGGCGGACCAGCATGCCGGCGGTCGACACGTACAGGACGTCGCCGCGGCCGTCCTGCTGGCCCTGGTCGAGCTCGCCGGGGTCGAGCTGCGACTCGGCCCGCAGGAAGACGTCGGCGCTCATCCCGACCTGCTGGAGCAGCGGCTCCTCGTCCCACTCGCGCAGCTTGGGACCGACGACGGACAGCGTCGGGTCGGTCTCCATCGCGTCGACGAGCCACTGCACCGCGTCGGGCATCAGGGCCAGGTCGTCGTGGACGCACAGGACGTAGTCCACGTCCTCGGCGACGGCCTCGGAGCGGAGGGCGAGGGCGATCGCGCGCCCGAAGCCGACGTTCCGCTCCGAGCGGATGACCCGCTCGGCGCCGAGGCGCCTGGTCAGGACGTCGGCGGTCCGGTCGGTCGAGGCGTTGTCGACGGCGACGACGTCGAGGCGCGGGTAGCGCTGGGCGGCCAGGGTCCGCAGCGCGGCGGCCACGGACTCCTCGCCGTCGCGGCTGACCAGGATGGCCAGCACGCGCGGCGGGGTCGTCGGCGCCGCCGCGTCGGGGGCGTAGGGGGCGGGGGGTGGTGAGGACATCGGGGGAAGTGGGATCGGGGTCAGGGGATCCCGGCGATGGGGGCGAAGCCTAACGAGGCACGCCGCACATCAGCTCCCCGTCCGCATGGTCAAGAGGCCAGTCGCTTCAGCTTGCGCCGCTCCCGCTCGCTCATGCCCCCCCAGATCCCGAAGCGCTCCTCGTTGGCCAGGGCGTACTCCAGGCACTCGGCGCGCACCTCGCACATGGAGCAGATTCGCTTGGCCTCCCTCGTCGACCCGCCCTTCTCGGGGAAGAAGGTGTCGGGCTCGGCCTGCAGGCACTTCGCACGGTCGGCCCACGGCAGCTGCTCGATGCCGATCATGTCCTGCCTCTCGGTCGTCGGTCGCGTCCACCAGCGTCCGCGGCGTGCCACAGACGTGTAACTACACGACTGCGATTCTCGGCGAAAGGTGGTGGAACGTCAACCCCGATCGGGTTCGGGTGTGGTAGGCGGGGTGGTCGGCGGCGCTCTCGGCGGGTTCGGCGACACGGTCGAACCCCGGTGCCGCCGGGCGGCACCGGGTCGGTTCCCCCGGTCAGGAGCGGCGGCCCGGGCAGGTGCGGCGGTGCGCGGCCAACCCCGGCGGCGTCTTCGCCACGAAGCCGCAGTCGGGGCACACGTTGCCCAGCGAGCGCGGGGTGACGACCGCGTCCTCCGGCGCCTCGACGGCGGTCCGTGCCGGCGGGGGCGGCGGCGCCACCGCCTCGGGTCCCGCGGCGGCGCCCCGCTGCGGGCTGGCCCAGCGGTGGCGCCGCGCCTCGTCCCGGGCGAGGAGCGAGCTGAGCTGGCGCGACAGCTCCTCGAGCACCGACTCGGTCTGGTGGGTGCCCTCGCGCAGGTCGATGACGTGCTGCATGAGCGTCATCTCGAGGGACTCGAAGCGATCCCGGAGCTCCCGGACCGCGGCGGGGTCGGCTGCGCCGCTGCCGTCACCGGCCGCGGGGAGCCGTTCGGTGGCGCTGCGGCGTGCCTCGGCGATCGCCCGGCCCACGGCGTCCTCGACGCGCCCGTCGAGCCGCTCGACGGCGGAGACGGCGCCGGTGAGGTCGGCGACGGCATCGACGACCTGGCGCACCACCTCGTCGACGCGTCCAGAGGTCTGGCGCTCGAGGCGGGGACCGAGGGCGATCAGCCGGGACGTCGCCTCGTCGAGGCGGCTGAGGCTGTCGGTCTGCACCTGCTGGAACGCGTCGCTGAGGGAGGCGCGGAGCGCGCGCTCGGCGTCGGACAACCCCGTCAGGACCGAGTCGGCCTGGTCGCCGACGCCGTCGAGCACCGAGTCCGCGCGCTGGGCGAGGGCGTCGAGGACCGCGTCGGCATCCGCCCGCATGCCGGCCCGCAGATCGGCGAGCGCCGCCTCGGTCCGGTCGGCCCTGACGACCTGGTCGGCGCTGACGGCATCGATCCGCTCGGCCGCCGCGACGATCTGGTCGACGACCTGCTGCACCCGCTCCTCGGCCGCGAGACCCAGCCGCTGGACGGCCCGGTCGACCTGCTCGGCCACCGCGCCCTCCACCAGGGCGCCGACGTCCGGCGGTTGGGCCGCCGCGGCGGCGACCCCCTGCACCGCGTCGGCGAGCTCGGTCCGCACGGCGTCGACCAGGCCGTTCAGCTCCTGGAGGCCCGCGTCGCGGTGGCGCCGGTCGTCTGCGACGGCGTCGACGACGGCGCTCCGCAGCTCGGCGACCAGCTCGGCGAGCTGGGCGGCCTGGGACTCGAGGGACGCCTGGAGCCCCCCGACCACCGTCGTGACCTGCTCCCCGCCGGTCACCTCCCGGTCGGCGAGCGCGGCGACCTGCCCGGCCAGGGCGGCGCGGACGGTCTCGAGCTGCTCGCTGACGTGCGCGCGGACGTCGACGCCGAGCTGCTCGAGCTGCGCGCCCTGGGCCACCTCGGCGGCACGCGTCCCGGACTGCGCCTCGGTGAGGGCGTCAGCGACCTGGGAGATCCGCTGGTCCACGCCGGAGAGCAACCGCTCGACCTCGGTCTCGAGGCGGGCGAGCTGGGCGCGGCCGGCCTCGTCGCCTCCGGCGACCGCCTCGCGCCGCGCGTCGCGGGTGCGGCCGCGCTCGGCGGTCAGCCGGGAGGTCCCGGCTGCCACGCGCGCGGCGCCGCGCTGGACGGTCTCGGCCTCGAGCGCCGTGGCGGCGTCGAGGCGCTCGGTCAGCCCCGCGGTCCGCTCGGCCACGGTCGCCTGCACCGTCGCGGTGGCGGCCTCGACCTCGGCGCGGAACCCGGCGAGCTGGGCCTCGAGGCGCTCGGCGACCCCCTCCGCGGTCTCGGTCATGCGCGTGGCGGCGTCGTCGGCGCCGGCGGCGGAGACCGTCAACCGGGCGTCGACCGCCCGCTCGGCCCGTTCGATGAGCTCGGCGATCTCCGCGACCACGGCTCGGGCGGTCTGCTCCACCCGGCTGACCGCGCGCTCGCGCCGCTCGACGTCCTGGCCGGTCATCTCGCGCGCCTCGCCGACCTGGGCCTCGAGGTCCGCGCGCGTGCGGTCGATCAGCGCGCTGATCTGCTCGGCGGTCACGGTCACCAGCTCGCCGACCTGCTCGCCGAGGCCCTCGTGCACCCCGGTCAGCCGGGTGCGGGTGACCTCGACGTCCGCGGACAACTGCTCCGCGGCGGTCCGACCGGCCTCGGCGACCTGCTCGCGGAGCGCGGCGACCAGCCCGCTCCCCGCGGCGTCGATGCGGTCGAGGGCCGCCTCGATGCGTCCGGTGGCCTCGTCGATGCGGCCGGTGGCGCCCGCGACGTGCTCGCCGAGGCCGGCGGCGGCTTCCCGCCCGCTCGCCTCGATCCGGTCGACGAGGGACTCGGTGGCGCCGCGGGTCGTGCCGGCCTCCTCGGCCAGCGCGGCGACGGCCTCGCGGACGGCACCGGTCAGCTCCGCCAGGCCGGACTCGACCCGGGCGCGCTCGGCCGCGGCGTCGGTGACCAGCTGGGAGCGGAGCTCGGCGAGGGACTCCTCGGTGCGGTCGCGCGCCGTGGCGGCTTCGGCGATCAGGTCCTCGCGCAGCCGGTCGACGATGGCCGCGACGCCGGGCTCGAGCTGGGTGCTGACCGCGCCGAGGGCCTCTGCGGCCTGGCGCAGCTCGTCGACGCCGCGGGATGCGGAGTCACGCGCGGCCGCTGTGGCCCGCTCCAGCGTCTGGGCGGTCGTGTCCACCTGCGCGGCGAGGTCCGCGCGGACCTGCTCGACGGCCTGCAGCAGCAGGTCCCGTGCCTCCGCGGCCACGTCGCCGGCGACGCCGCTGCTCTGCTCGGCGGCCTGCTCGACGGCGCTCGAGAGCTGGGTGACCAGTGCCTTGGCCGACGGTAGGAAGCTGCGGCCCGTGTCGCGGAAGGACTCGGCGATGCCGGTCATCTCCCCCGCCGCCCGCGACATCTCCGCCGCCGCCTCGGCAGCCCGCGTCCGGTCCCCCTCGACCTCGGTCATCAGGGACTCGCGGAACTCCCCGACCAGAGACGTCAGCTGGGGTGTGATCGTCTCGACCGCGCGGTCGACCAGCCCGGGGACGGTCGTGGCCAGCTCGCCCAGCTGCGCGGTGGTCGCCTCGAGCGCCGCCACGCCCTCCGACTCTGCCGCGGCGACCCGCTGCGCCGCCTCCTCGGCGGCGCGGCGGACGCCCGCCGCGGCCTCCTCGGCGGTGCGGGTGAGGTCCGCCACCGCGTCGGCGGTCCGCGCCCGGTCGGCCTCCGTCGCGGCCAGCACCGCATCGCGCAGGCCGACGACCGACGCCTCGATGGATGGCTCCAGCTGGCCGACGGCCGTCGCCGACGCGGCCTGCAGCTCCTCCACCCCCCGGGCGACCCCGGCCCGCAGCTGCTCCACGGCCTCGAGGACCGCGGGACGGATCTCCTCGGGCAGGCCGGCCAGGTCCTTGGTCACGACCGTCAGGCGGTCGATGCCCTGGGTCTGGGCATCCGACAGCCGAGCCGTCGCACGTCCCACGGCGTCGAGGACGTCCTCGCGGGCGGCGCTGGATGCGTCGGCCAGCGCGGCGAGCGCCTGCTCGACCTGGGCGCGGTCGTCGCGCGTGAGGTCCTCGAGGGACGTCCGGAGCTCGGCGGTGGCGGCGGTGATCGTGGGTTCGAGCGAGCGCGCGACCTCGCTGATCGCGGCGGTCGCGCGGGTCATCTCGGCGACCCCGTCCGCCTGGACGCTGCTGAGCGACTCGACCGCCTCGGCCAGGGTCCGGCGGGTCTCCGCGGCGCTGTCGCCGACGACCCGGGCGATCTGCTCGGCGATCTCGCCGAGGACCTGGGACTGCCGCTCGCCGTCGGCCTGCAGCGCGCTGATCTGCGCCGTGAGGTCCTCCGCCGTCGCGCGCAGCTGCGGCCGCAGGCCGCCCAGGATGGCCTGCAGGCGGTCCGCGAGGGACGACAGTTCGTGGTCCCGCTCGCCGACCCGGTCGACGATCTCGGCCAGCCGGGCGGCGGCCTCCTGCCCGACGGCGTCGAGCTGGGCCCGGGCGGCGTCGACCGACGACGCGGCGACGGTGTCGAGGTGCGCGGCCTGCGCCCGCTCGATGGCCTCGGCGGCCTGGGCCGCGGCGTCCGCTGCTGCTGCGGCCGCGATCTCGGCGAGGCGGGCGGCCAGCCCCTCGGTGCCCTCGGCGACCGCCCGTCCGGCCTGCTGGGCGACGGCCTGCACCGCCTGCTCGGCTGCGCGGGCGGCGGCCTCCTCGATCGCGGCGACGGCGGTGTCCCGGCGGCCGGCTGCCTCGTCGAGCCGGTCGACGGCGCCCGTGACCGCGTCGGTGACGGCGTCGGTCAGGTCCGCGGTCCGGGTGGCGAGGGACTCGCCGAGCTGGCGGCTGGCATCGGCCGACGTGTCGACGACCTGGCGGGCGATCTCGTCGATGCGGTCCGCGAGGCGCTGACCCGCCCGGTCGCGCAGCTCCTCCAGGTCCTGCCGGCTGGCGTCGGCGAGGCCCTGCAGGGCGGCGCCGGCGTCCTCGCGGAGCCGTCGCACCGCCTCCGCCGACACATCGACCTGGGCGGCCTGCGCGCGCTCGAGGTCGACCACGACGGATTCCAGCCGGTCGACCGCCTGCCGCCAGCCCTCGTCCTGGGTGGCCGTGATCGCCTCGCCGAGCCGGTCCAGGGCGCGGAGGACGTCCTGGCGGGTGCCGGCGACGGCCTCGGCCACCGGCGCGGTGTCCCGCTGGAGGTCCGCGAGCGCCTGCACGAGCTCTCCCCGCGTCCCGGCGATGGCCTCGGTGATGCCGTCGAGGGCGGCGAGGCCGCCGAGGTTCTCACCCAGCTCCTCGACGTGGCGGTCGAGCCGGCCGATCGCCTGCCCGAGGTCGCTGCGGACGTCGTCGAGCGCGTCGGGGGTGACGAGCTGCTGGGCGGTCCCGCGCACCTCGCCCGACAGGTCCACGAGCCCGTCGGACAGCGCGACGAGGCTCTCGTCGACGCGGGCGACGAGTCGGCGGATCTCGCGCTGCTCGTCGAGCTGGGACGAGACGGCGTTCGCGAAGGCCTGGTCGACGCGGGACTCGATGTCGCTCATGGGGGGATCGTAGGGGTCACCAGCCGCGGCGGAGGCGCTTGCGGATCCACTCCACGTAGTCGAACGGCTCGAACCAGCGGGCGGCGATGTCGGCGCGGCTGACGGTGCGACGGGCGTCGGCGACACGCCGCTTGTGGAGGGTCGAGCCGAGCAGCCGCACGTCGGTCACGGCCATGACGAAGGCGGTGGGGACGGTGATCGCCAGGTCCGCGGTCCGCAGGAGCGTGGTGGCCGCCAGCAGGTGGGCGTGCGGCAGCGCGGTGGCGACGTCGTCGTTCTTCGCCACGGTCAGGAACCAGTTGCGGTAGCTCAGCCGCTCGACGAGCGCCGACCGGCGCGGCCCCTCACCGCCCCGCTCGTGGGCGCCGATCGCATCCGGCGTGTACCAGGCCTCCCAGCCGCGGGCCTTGAGTCGCCAGTCGAGGTCGACGTCCTCGAAGAACGCGAACAGGTCGGTGTCGAACACCTCCCCCTCCACCGCCACGTCGTGGAGCGCCTCGACGCGGTGGAGCGCCGCCGCGCCGGTCACGCCGAACACCTCGGCCGCCTCGTCGAACCGCCCGTCGTCGGGCTGGGCGTCGCCGCGGTTCCGGAAGACGCGGTTGGTGTGGGCCGTGTGCCCGGTCGAGTCGATCACCGGGTGGCCGTCGACGCGCACCTCGTGGCCGTCGGCGTCCATGCGCCGCAGGCGGCCCTGAACGCTCGCGGCCCGCGGTCGCGCGGCCATCGCCGCCACGCACCGGGCGATGTGGTCGGGGGCGAGGCGGACGTCGGGGGTGACGAGGAACAGCCCGCCGTCGCCGGCGCGGGCCAGCGCCTGGTTCGCCGCACCGGCGTAGCCGACGTTGCGCCGGTTGGCGATCAGCTCGACGTCCCCGCGGCGACGGACCACGTCGGCGGACCCGTCGTGGGAGTTGTTGTCGACCACGACGACGTGCAGGTCCGGGTGGGTCTGGGTGGCGAGCGAGTCGAGCAGCCCGGGCAGGTGGTCGGCGGTGTTGTAGCTGACCACGCACGCGGTGACCCTCACGAGTTCCTCGCGTCGGTGGACACCTGCGTCGGCGCGGTGCCGCCCGCAGGCCACAACGGGTCGGGGTGGCGTTCGGGGCCGCCCTCGTCGACGCCCGGCGGCTCGGACTCGGGCGGCCACACGCCGCGGGGGTTCGACAGGCCGAAGGAGAGGTCGAGCGGGACGATGCCGACGTCCCACGGCTGGCCGCGCACGACGACGCGGGCGGCGGCCTCTTCGACCGCGTGGACCGCGTCGGTCTCGGCGTTGCCGATCTCGACGTCGAAGAGGTACGTGCCGCTGAGGACGTTGAGGCGCAGGTCCACGGTCGTGGTGAACGGCTCGTCCGGTGGCGGCGGAGCCACGTACTGGACCCGGTAGGAGGTGCGGGAGTCGTACAGCGGCACTCCCAGGTCGGGGCGGCGCACGACGACGCGGACGTACAGGCCGCCGTCGCCGACGAGCTGCGCGGTCGGCGTGGCGGTGATCCGGAGCGTCGCGGGGGATCCGGTGTCGACGCGCGGCGCCCGGGCCTGCACGTCGTCCTCGGCGTCCGGCAGGTCGAGGGTCACCTCGTCGATGCGCACCGCGTGGGTGACCGGATCCTCGTCGTCCTCGTCGGTGCGGTGGCCGGACAGCTCGGGCATGTCGGGGACGTGCAGGTCGGTGCCGTGGCCGGTGGCGAGGCGTCGCTGGTACTCCTCCAGCGCCTGGGCCGACGGCCCGTCGAAGACGATGTGCCCGCCCTCGAGGACCACGATCCGGTCGCACAGCTTCTCGACGCTGCCGAGGTCGTGGCTGACCAGCACGACGGTCTTGCCCGCCTCGGCGAAGGCCTGCATGCGCGACAGCGAGCGCTCCTGGAAGGTCTGGTCGCCGACGGCCAGGACCTCGTCGACCAGGAGGATGTCGGGGTCGACGTTGACGGCGATCGCGAACCCGAGGCGGACGTACATGCCGCTCGAGTAGTTCTTCACCGGGTTGTCGATGAAGTCGCGGACGCCGGCGAAGTCGACGATCCGGTCGAAGCTCGCGTCGACCTCTGCACGGGTCAGGCCGAGGATCGAGCCGTTCAGGTACATGTTCTCGCGCCCGGTCAGCTCGGGGCTGAAGCCGGCGCCCAGCTCGAGGAGGGTGGCGACCCGCCCGTTGACCTCGACCGTCCCCCGGTCGGCCGGGAGGATCTTCGCCATGCACTTGAGCAGCGTCGACTTGCCCGACCCGTTGTGGCCGACCAGGCCGACCCGCTCGCCCGGCATGATGTCGAGGTCGATGCCGTCGAGGGCGTGGAACTCGCGGTAGTGCGCGCGGCGGAAGCTCGTGAGCCGCTCCTTGATGCCGGGCGGCACCTCGTCGTAGATCCGGAAGATCTCGTGCAGACCGCGGATCCGGATGGCCGGGGTGTCATCCACGGCTAGACCTCCTTCGCGAAGGTCGCGGCCTGGTGGCGGAACACGACGTAGCCGACGGCGAAGGCGACGAGGGCGCAGGCCGTGCACACCAGCCAGGTCACGTCGTCGGCGTTGCCCGGCGGCGGGTGGGGCGGGCCGCCCGTCGGGTCGCCCGGGGTGAGGGGCAGCGCGATGCCGTACATCAGCGTGTGGAACAGCTCGGCGAACCAGGTCATGGGGTTCAGCCGGATGAGCCGCACGAGCTGGTCGCCGTTGGCGGTGGCGCCGCGGATCGTCTCGATCGAGTAGATGACGGGGGTCAGGTAGAACCAGGTCTGCATGATGACCTGGAGGAGCTCGGTCAGGTCCCTGAACTTGACCGTCAGCGCGCCGAACAGCATCGACACGCCGGTCGTGAAGATGGTCAGCAGCAGGATCGCGACGAGGAGGAGCGGCACGACCTCGGGGTGGAAACCGCGGTAGTACAGGAACAGCGGGGTGGTCGCCACCAGGGCGAGGAACAGGTGCACCCCCTGGCTGAGCACCAGGCTGAAGGGGATCAGCTCGCGGGGGAAGTACACCTTCGATATCAGCTGGCCGTTCGCGATGATCGACCCGGCGGAGCTCATGACGGAGTTCTGGAAGAACTGCCACATCAGGTAGCCGGCGAGGAAGAAGACCGTGAAGTTGCCGTTGCCGAACGGGATCCGCAGGAAGGTGGCGAAGACCACCGTGAACACGGCGGCCATGAGGAGGGGCGTGACGAGGGACCAGGCGAAGCCCAGGACCGAGCCCTTGTAGCGGACCTTCAGCTCCTTCGAGACGAGGTTCCGCAGCAGCTCGCGGGCGTTCCAGACCTCCGCCGCCACAGCGGTGGGGGAGGACATGACGACCAGAAGTCTGCCAGCACCGGCGCGGGGCACCGGCGAACCGGGTGCCCCGACGGCCGAGGGGCGGGTCAGCTCGGGCGGGTCAGCTCGGGGGGGCCAGCAGCTGGGGGTTCCTCGTGATCACGTCGCCGTGCGCCGCCAGGACGTCCCCGGCCGCGGTCGCCAGGTGCCCGGTCAGGTCGACGAGCAGCCGGCCGTCGGGCAGCTGGCCGACGCGTCCGGGGGCCTGCAGGCCCTCGACGACGGGCCCCGCCGTCACGTCGAGCTGTCCGGACCCGATCGAGATCGCGACCGGACGCGGGCCGAGCTGACCCCCGTCCACGCCGACCAGGGTGGAGGCGTTCCGCCAGACCGGGTCGTAGACGACCACCTGCTCGGTCTCCGGCGTCGAGAGCGTCGTCCGGCTGCCGGGGAGCGTCCCGACGACGACCCGGCCCGCACCGGGGAGGGATGCGGCGAACGCCGTCCCGCCGGGGTTGATCGACGCCGAGGCGACCAGCAGGGAGGTCGAGAAGAGGGGCTGGTCCTCGTCCGCCCCCAGCACGTCGACGAGGAGCAGGGACGTGACGGTCCCGTCCGGCGACGACGAGGTGCGCAGCACCAGCGCCCCGACCCCGCCGGACACCGCGGCGGTCGCGCCGACCGCGTCGAAGCCGGCCAGGGTGGCGCCCTCGGCGACCCCGGTGACGGTGCCGGACAGGTCGATGTGCACCACCGACGGGACGCCCTGGAGGTACCGGGTCACCACGACCGCGTCCCCGGTGGGGGTGAACTGCGGGTACGCGAAGGAGGTGACGGAGTCGGCGGCGGCGAGCAGCACCGGGTCGTCGAAGCCGGGCGCGCTCCGCAGGACCAGGCCGGCGGGCTCGACCGTGACCGACCGGGTCGCGGCCGGCGACAGCCGCAGGTCGCGGCACTGGTCGCACGGCGCAGCGATCTGCGGGGCGGAGCCGTCGATGCCGACCAGCCGGATGTCGCCCGTCGTCCCGTCGGTCGCGAGGTCGCTCGTGAGGTAGACGATCTGGCGGACCGGCGCCTCGCCGACGTCGTAGCCGGCCGTCGCGGACTGCGTGGCGCCGCCGGCGAGCGTGGCGGTGGCGACCAGCTCGCACGCGCCCGGCTCGGTCAGGGTGACCGCCTGGCTCGCGGCCGTCGTGGTGGCGGGGGAGGCCAGGCAGGTGCCGTCGACGGTCAGCTGCTCCAGCTCGCCGTCGACGGTGACGGTCACGACCGTCCCCTGCTCGACCGATCCGCCGGGCGGGTCGAAGCTGATCGTGACGGCTGGGGGCAGGTCGAGGGCCGCGCGTGCCTCGTCGCAGGCCTCGGGCAGGCTGACGCAGGTCAGCACCACGTCGCCTGGGTCGACGGTCGTCTGGGCGAACGCGCTGCCGCCGCCGAGCCAGTCCTCGGTCGCGTCGGGCAGGCCGCTGCCGTTCGCCAGCACGACCGGGGCATCGAACGCGGCGGAGTGGGCGGCGGAGGCGAACCCGCCTGCCCACGCATCGGCGTCCTGCGCCTCGACGAGGGTGACCCGCGCGGCGTCCGCGGCGCTGTCCGCGCCCCGCTTCGCGGCGACCTCGATCGCGGTCTCGAACCGGTCGGCACCGGCGACGCGCTCGACGTCGCCGACGAGGGACGCCAGCTCGGTGGCGACCGCGTCGCTGACCGCGGCGGTCCCGCCGAGGATGAACGCCTGCTCGACGTCGTGGTCGGCCAGCCAGTCCCGGGTGGTGCCGGTCAGCACGTCGGTCTGGGTCAGGAGGATCGGCCAGCGGTTCTCGGCGGCCCACCCGCCGGCGGCGAGCGCATCGGCGAACGCCTGGGTCGGGTCGGCGGCCCCCGGGTCGGCGAACGCGCGGGCGATGAGGACCGTGTCGGCGTCGGCGGCGGCGAGGTCCGCGATCTCGGTGGCGGTCTCGAACCGGGACGCCCCGAAGGCCCGCTCGACGGCGTAGCCGGCCTGGTCCAGCTCCTCGGCGACCGTCTCCGCGATCGCGTCCACCCCGCCCAGGAGCAGCACCTCCGCGGGATCGAGCAGCTGCAGCTGGTCGAGGACCCGTTGTGGCACCGGTCCGCCGCGCGGGACCAGCAGCAGCGGGCTGTCGGCCTGCAGCAGCCCGGACGTCATCGCGTCGGCGAACTCGTCGTCCCGCCCGATCACCACGCGGTCGGCGGACTGGAACGTCGACTCCGACAGCCGGGCGGCGATCTCGGCGTTGCTCAGCCCCTCCTCCCCCTCCTTCACGATCGAGATCGTGTCGGAGGGCTGGGCGGATGCCGGCAGGGCCGCCACCAGCGCGACGAGCGCGACGACCGCCGTGAGGGCACGCGTGCGGGACCAGGTCATGGGAGGCTCCTCGGTGGCCGGCGGCCGCCACGTCCGGCCGCGCGGGTCGACCCTACGACGTCACGACGACCGCCGTCCGTGCGCGTGGTGACGGTTCACCGGACTGTCAGACCAGTCAGCGCGGACTAGTGACCCGTCAGCGCGAGGTACTCCTGTCGGGCCGCCTGCGGGACCCCGCGCGAGAAGCGGACGGTCGCTGCCGTGGCCGCGGAGTAGCCGGTCTGGACCAGGGCGTCGCGGACCGGCGGCGGGACGGCACCGGAGGAGAACAGCAGCGGTGCGCCGTGGCGAGCGCCGTAGGTCGCGTGGGCCAGCGCGGTCACCCAGCCGTCGCCCGCCCAGCCGGGGGTCACCACCAGGTGGTCGCCGACCGCGGCCCGGTGGCGGCTCCACACCTCGCGCATCACCACCGCCCCGGTGCTCGCCCGGTCGGGGCCGGCCACCCGGTAGGCGCGCAGGGCGGACACGACCGACTCGGCGATCGCGCCGGCGCCGCCGACGACGATCCGCTCGACGTCGCCCAGGTCGGCGAGCGCGGCGGCGGTCTCGTGGGGCACGTGGTCGCGGTCGACCAGCAGGACCGGGGCTCCGGCCAGCGCCGCGGGACCGGCGATGCTGACCGCGTCGGCCCACGCGTCCGCTCGCACGAGGTAGGCGCGGCCGGGGCGCTGGCGCGACCGCACGACCTCTCGCGCGACCGCCGCCGCGGTGGCGTACCGCGACCCGCCGGCCACCGGGACCGCCGTCAGGCCGAGCCCGCGCACCTGGTCCGCCACCTCACCCGGCAGGGCGCCGCCGAGCAGGTGCACCTGGCCGCCGGGTGCCGCCGCGCGGGCCACCTCCCCCAGCACCAGGTCGCCGAGGGGTCGTCCGGCACGTGTGAACAGGATGGGGCAGTCCGCGCCGGCCAGCGCCGACCCGGCGAGCGCGTCGACGGGGTCGTCGCCGCGGGTGATGACGACCCGGGGAGCCGACCCGGCGCCGATGAGCTCCTGGGACACCGTGACGGCCTCGCGGGCGGCGGCGGGCAGGGGCGCGGTGATGACGTTCGCGGTGGCGTACAGCCGTCCGCCGGCCCCGAGCCCCCAGCCGACCCCGATGTCGGTCCAGCCCGAGCCGAGGATGATCGCCCGGTGCCCTGATGAGGCCATCCAGCTGCCGACGATCTCCGCGGCGAGCTCCTCGGCGGAGCGCACCGGGTTCGCCGCGTAGGCGACGACCTCGCCGGCGCGGTCGACCGGCCACCCGTACTGGGCTTCCGCGTCGGGGTTGTGGCGCAGGCCGACGCCGCCGGCCATCCGGCCGCTCCACGCGTGGGCCACCGCAGACAGCTGGGGGTCCTCGGGCAGCGGGGGAAGCCCGTGGCGGCGGCGCTCGTCGTCGATCCGGCTGAGCAGCACGGCGGCGACGCCGTCGGCGGCGGCAGCGGCACGCCGACCCGGCAGGGCCAGCGCGAGCCCGCCTGCGAGCAGACCGGTCAGCGCCGTCCGGCGGCTGAGGGTGGGGGCGGTGGGAGCGGGTCGCTGCATGTGGTCGTCGTGGGTCCCCGTGCGGTCGTCGCGCCCCCCGCGATCCGAACAGGCTGCCGCACGCTACCGTGCCGTGACCCCCGTCCGAACGATCACCCCCCGCCCGACCGGCCCGCCCGGCACTAGCCTTGCGTGCATGCGACGTGCGACGGCCGGACTGGCGCTGGTGGTGGTGCTGCTCGCCGGCGCCGCCGGCTGCGGGCGCGTGGGCGGCGAGCCGTTCCAGCCGACCCTCAACACGCCGATCACCCTGGAGGCCGGCGAGGTCGTCGGGCAGACGGTCAACCCCGCCGACGACCGGGTCAGCGGCCTCGCCGTCGTGGTCGCCACGTTCGCCGCCGACCCGGACCCGACCGGCGAGCTCGAGGTGGCGCTGCGAGACCCCGCCAGCGGGGAGGTGCTCGCGTCAGCCGCGGTCCCCGGCGACGTGCTGGTCGACGGCGGCTGGGCCGAGGCGCGGTTCGAGCCGGCCGTCGAGGTGGGCGACGTGGTGCTGGCAGAGGTCGGCTGGCAGGGTGGGAGCCCGCTCGCCCTGTGGGCCAACACCCCGCTCGAGGGGACCGACGGGATCACCAACGACCCCTACGCCGGCGGTGAGCTCGTCGCGGGCGGGTCGGTCGCGGGCGGGTCGATCGAGGGGGATCTCGCGTTCCGGGTGATCAGCCCATCGGGTCCCGGCGAGGTGGTGGACCAGGTCGTCGAGGTGGCGCGGTCGACCGGTGCCCGTCTGGCCGACGAACCGGTCTTCGCCGTGCTGTGGCTGCTGGCGGCCGCCGGCGGGCTGACCCTGGCGGCGTGGGGCCTGCGCCGTCGTGATCCTCGGATCTGAGCCGTGGCTGCGCCGGCGGACCTACCCCTCAGATCCGAGCTCGAGCTCGCCCGACCAGGATCCCAGATCTGAGCCGGAGCTCCACCCACGGACCTGGGGCTCAGATCTGAGTTCCGGCGCGTGGGGCCCGGACCGGCCATCCGGCACAGCCGACGGCGGGTGCGACGTCGTCCACGGCGCACCACGCTGGGCCGGTACGACGACGGGGAGGTCATGCTCGACAGCGCACGCACCGCGACCGACGCCGATCGCCGCGCCCGCCGCGCGGCGGCGGTGGCGGTGCTCGGCTGCGCCCTCCTCGCCTCGGCCTGGGCCCTGACCAGCCCGCTGATGACCTCCCCCGACGAGGCGGCGCACGCGATCCGGGCGGTGTCGCTGGCCCACGGCGACCTGCTCGGACGGCCCTTCGCGTTCGCCAACGAGGCCACCGGCGAGGAGGCCGTCCTGTTCGAGGTCGCGGTGCCCGCCGGCTACCGCGGCATCGAGACCCTCGGCGGCTGCGTGGCCGACGGCGCGCCCGCGGCGTGCATGCCGACCCTCGGCCCGGCCGACGGGACGATCCTGCAGGCCACCGCAGCCGGGGCGTACCCGCCGCTGTGGTACGCCCTGGTCGGCGCCCCCAGCCGGGTGCTCGACCCCACCCCGGCGCTGTACGCCGGCCGGCTCGCCCAGGCGCTGGCCGGCTCACTGGTGGTCGGCGCCGCGGTGTGGCTGGCCGCCCGCCTCGGCAGCCGGCTGGCGGTGGCCGCGACCCTGCTGGGGCTGACCCCGACGGCGGTGTTCCTGCTCGGGACGCTGAACCCGAACGGGATGGAGATCGCCGCCTCTGCGGCGCTGTGGCTGGGCGTCATCGCGCTGGTCCGGACCCCCGACGACCGCCGGGTCGCCGGCATCGCCGCCCTGGCCGCGGTCGGGACGGCGTGGAGCCGCCCGCTGTCCCCGCTGATCGCCGTCGGGATCGTCGTCACCGCGCTGGTCGTGTCGCTCGACGCCGACCGCTGGGCCGCCCTCCGCGCCAGCCGCACGGCGCGGATCGCCGCCGCGGTCGCCGCGATCGGCATCGCCGGCGCCGGGGTCTGGGTCGCCTGGTCCGGTGCCCTGGAGACCTTCGTGGGCCGCCCGAACCCGGCGCTCACGACCGAGGGGGCGATCGCCCAGTCGCTCGCGATGTCCGAGGGGCGCCTCGCACAGCTCGTCGGCGTGTTCGGCACGCTCGACCTGCCCCTCCCCTCCCCCATGCTGTGGCTGTGGGCGGCCGCGACCGGTGCGGCACTCCTCGCCGCCGCGCTGGTCGGCACCTGGCGCCAGCGCGCCGTCCTGGCCGCGCTCGTCGTCGGCACCGCGGCGCTCCCCGTCGTCGCGGAGGGCCTGACGGCCCCCGAGATGGGCTTCACCTGGCAGGGCCGCTACACGATCCCGGTGGCCTTCGGCATCGCCGCGGTGACCGCCCTCACCGTCGCCCACCGCGGCCACCGGCTGCCGACCCGGCTGCCCGGTCTGCTGATCGCGGTGGTGGCGGGGACGGTCGCCGTCGTGCACGTCGCGGCGCACCTCCAGGCGGCGTCCCGCTACGGGACGGGGCGCGGCAGCGCGCTGCTCGACCACCTGACCGACCCCGCCTGGGGGCCGCCGGGACCAGATCTGGTGGTCCTCCTCGCCGCTGTGGCCGGCGCGGTGGCGCTGGCGCTCACCCCGCTGGTCGCGGGACCCGCGGTCAGGCCTCGGCCTGCGCCCGCGCGCGACGTGCGGCGAGGCGGACCCGGAGGGAGTTGACGCCCTCGGCCACCGCGCCGCGCACACCCTGCTCGGCCGCGAAGTCCTGGAACTTGCGCACGAGATCGCGCGGGCTCCGCCGGGTCAGCCGGTTGCGATCGCGCCGGACCAGGTACCGGGGCTCGTCGCTGCGGAGATCCGGGGCGCGACGTGGGAACCGGCAGAACTCGACCAGCGGCTCCAGCGCGCGGTCCCAGGTCATCGTCGGCGCGAACGCCGTCACGTTGGCGCGGACCCCCTCACGGGTGGAGGGATCGGCCAGCCGCAGCAGGGCGCCGGCGATCGCGTCGGGGTCCTCCGCCTCGACGACCTCACCCAGCCCGTGGGTGGTGACCAGGCCGCTGAGGAGGTCCCCGCCGGTGGTGAGGATCGGCAGGCCGGCCCACAGGTAGTCGAGGATCCGGGTCCGGAAGCTGAGCTTGGTCTCGAGGTGCAGGAAGTGCGTCGAGACCCCGATGTCGGCGTCGAGCAGGTAGTTCGCGCGGTCGTCGTAGTCGACCCAGCCGGAGTTGAAGAACACGTGGGTGCCGAGCAGGTCGAGCTCCTCGGCGACGCGGTGCGCCTCGGACAGCCGCGCCATCTCGGGGACCGCCGGGTTGGGGTGGGCGGTGCCCAGGAAGTAGAGCTTGAGCCGCGGCTCGGACTGGATGGCGGTGTGCAACCCGCGGATCAGCGTGGCCGGGTCGAACCAGTTGTAGATGCCACCGCCCCACAGCAGGACGATGTCGTCGTCGCCGATCCCGTCGGTCGTGTCGCGGATCGCCCGGCGCGTCTGGACCGGCGGCTCGGCCGGCAGGCCGAAGGGCACGACGGTCAGGAGCCGCCGCAGGTCGGGGTCCTCGTCGTACGTCGCGGGGTTGATCCGCTTGAGCGACGCGAGCTGGCCGAGCCAGAAGTCGCGCTGGGACTCCGACGCGCACAGCAGCAGGTCCCCGCGCTCCAGCTGGGCGTTCACGACGTCGGCGTCGGAGTTCATCGTGTTCCAGCGCTCCTCCGGCGGCAGGTCCTTCCGCATGACCAGCGCCTCGATGTGGAACGGGTCGTAGATGTCGACGACGATCGCCGCCTCGGACCGGGCGAGCTGCGGGAAGAAGTGCAGCATGAACCCCTGGGTGACGATCACGTCGGCCCAGTCGGCGAGCCGCCGGGCGTTCGAGTCGTCGATGTGGCCGAGCCGGAACCCGCCCAAGCCGCTTCGACCTTCGGCCGGACCGGCTTGCCCCCCGGCCGGTCCCGAGCGCCCCGCTGACGCGGCGCGCTCGGCGGCCGACGTCTGGGGCTCGTGGGTGGAGGCGACCAGCACGTCGTGCTCGGCCGACAGCGCGCGGGCCATCTCCCACACGCGGATCGCCGGACCGGCCATCTTCGCGCCGAGCGGGTCGGCGGTCAGGATCAGGACGCGCTGGCGGGAGCGTCCCGGCCAGGACATGTCGAAGGCGTCGATCACCTGGTGGAACACCGAGGTGAAGACCGGGTCGACCACGTTCGCCGCCACGGGGTTGTCGAACAACCGGAAGACGTCGGCGTCCGGCCGCTGCCGGTTGTCCTGGATGAACGCACGCTTGTGGCGCAGCTTCTCGAGCATCAGCCCGAAGTCGCGGATCGCCGCCATGTGCGCCCCGGTCAGGGACGACACGACCGGCTCGGGCGGCGGGGTGCCGGCGGACTCCTCGGAGATCCGGTAGTCGCCCAGCTCGGACCGCTCGTCGTGGAACCCGCGGAGCAGCGACAGCATCAGCGACGACGGCAGCGTGCGGGCGAGGTTGTCGTCGTCGAAGTTCTTGAACACGCTGGCCAGCGCGTTGCGCTCGATGAGGTACTGCTCCCGCGGGTGGCCGAAGCGCTCGATCGTGCCGTGGTGGCGGTGGCGCGCGACGGACTCGGGGATGAACCAGACCTCCCCGCCGAGCACCCAGGTCCGCCAGCCGAAGTCGACGTCCTCGACGAACGCGAAGAAGTCCTCGTCGAACCCGCCGACCTCGAGGAACCACTTGCGCGGCATCGCCATCGAGGCGCCGCACACGAAGATCGAGGGGCGGCGGCGCAGGTCCGCCGGCGGTGCCTCCCCGCGGTGGGGGATGAAGCCCTGCCCGTAGAACGCGAGGACCCCGCCGGCGAAGTCGACCCGGGTGCCGGTGTCGTCGAGCAGCAGCCCGCCGGTCACCTTGATGCGGGGGTCCCCGACGAGGGGGAGGATCAGCTCGCGCAGCCAGGTGGGGTCGGCGACGGCGTCGGTGTTGAGCAGCGCGACGTACTCACCCCTCCCCAGGCGGGCGCCCTGGTTGACGACCGGCGCGAACCCGCCGTTGCGCTCGTTCTCGACGATGCGGATGGTGGGGAACTGCGCCCGGGCCTTCTCGAGGGACCCGTCGGTCGAGTGGTTGTCGATCAGCAGGACCTCGACGCGGTCGGCGGGGTAGTCCTGGTCCAGCACCGACTGCAGGCACGGCAGCAGGAAGTCGCCGCCGTTGTAGTTGATGATGACGACGGTGACCGTGGGGAGGGATCGAGTCACGGGGGTCTCCGGAGGAGGGGACGGGTCGCGGGCCAGCCTACGGAGGGGGGCTGAGGGCGCCCTCGGCCGGATCGCCACGCCACAGCTCGGCGAGCGCCGGCCAGGCCAGCAGGGCGGTCAGCGCGATGAAGGCGGTGCGGAGCGCCCCGGCGGCCTGCTCGGCGGCGTCCGGCGCGGTCAGCAGCAGCTCGCGGAGGGTCGGGACGGCGTCGGCCAGGTCCGGCTGCAGCGGCTGGAACAGCCCCCAGGTGGTCCCGGGCCCACCGAGGAGGTCGGCCATCGCGAGCACGACCACCACCTGCAGCAGGTGCAGCCAGCCGAGCCCCCGCCACGTCGGTCGGCGGGCCAGGCCGAGCGCGACGAACGGGGTGAACCAGGCGAAGTAGTGGGCGCTGAACGTGGTCAGGGCGAACAGGCCGGCGTGGAGGACCAGCAGCCAGACCCACAGGTCCTCGACCGCGACCGGTCCCCTCCCCCACCAGCCGCGCGCACGGCCCAACATGACCCCGTACAGCCCCAGCAGGAACAGCACGAAGAGGTAGATCGGGCCGGGGCCGTCCACGTCGACGGTGTAGGCGAGGAACGTCGAGCCGGTGTCGAAGTCCCGCAGCCGGGCGAACTCGCCGACCGTGTCGGCCAGCAGGGTGTTGGTGGCCAGCACCAGCGCGAAGGGGGCCAGCGCGACGGCGGCCCAGGCGATCTGGCGCAGCAGCTTCGGGCTGACCACCAGCGCGAAGGCCGGGACGAGCAGGATCGGGTAGCCCCGCATCGTGATCGCGATGCCGAGCGCGAGCGCACCCCACCAGAGGTGGCGCCGCTCGCAGGCCCACAGCGCCACGACGACCAGCGCGACCGCGAACATCTCGTAGCGCCCGAACGCGTAGGTCGCGTAGAGCCCGATGGGCGACAGCATCCAGAACGCCCAGCTCCGCTCGACCGCCCGCGGGGCGCAGCGGGCGACGAGCGCGAGCAGGACGAGCCCGGCGAGGAGGTCGAAGGCCAGGTAGGGGAGCTTGAGGGTGAGGAGGGTGCCGAAGATCCCGTCGGTGTCGACGAACGCCCGCTGCACCTGTGGCGCCAGGCCGACTGAGTCCGACCACCACCACGGGTCGGTCCACAGCACGTCGGCCGGCGGCAGCAGCGGGTCGAGGACCCGCAGGCTGACCGCGTGGGTGTAGTGGGCCCCCATGTTGACCAGGTAGTCGCTGAAGACCGTCCCGTCGTAGGCGATCAGGTGGGAGCGCCAGTAGACGGCCAGCATGTCCGCGCTGACGGTGAACGGGGCGATCAGCAGGCGGACGACGAGGCCGACGCCGAGCCAGCCGAGCAGCCGCCCGCGGGTGCGGTCGTCGCGCAGCGGGGCGGGGACGAGCCGGGCTCCGGCCCGGCCGACGACCGCGGGTGCGCGCACGCCTAGGTCCGACGCGTGTAGTGCCGGACGATGTTGCGGGCGTGGGTGAGCGCCGCCCGCGGACCCTGCTGCCGCGCGTTCTCGAGGAACCGCCTGCCGTAGTACAGCGCCGACCGGGGCGGCACGACGTCGCCGGGCATCGGGTTCAGCTTCACGTACGCGCGGCGCACGCCGGTGACGTCGGCGGCACGGCGCGGGTTCATGCAGAACTCGACGATCGGCGCCATCGCGCGGTCCCAGGTCATGTCCGGCTTGATCGCCTGCAGGTTCGCGACGCACTCCGCGTGGAAGGCGCGGTCCTCCCGCAGCCGCCGGATCGCGTCGGCGCACGCGTCGACGTCCTCGGGCGGGATCGCGATGCCGAGCCCCCGCTCCTTCGCGAGCAGGGACAGGGTGTCGCCCTCGGTGGCGATGATCGGCAGCTCGCACCAGATGTAGTCGAGGATGCGGGTCCGGAAGCTGTAGCGGGTCTCGAGGTGCTCGTAGTGGGTCGACACGCCCACGTCGGCCTCGAGCAGGTAGTTCTGGCGCTCGCCGTACTCGACCCACCCCTCGTTGAAGAACACGTGGGTGCCGAGCAGGCCCAGCTTCTCGGCGAGCACGTAGGCGTTGGACGCCATCGCCATCTTCGGGATCTCGGGGTTCGGGTGGGCGTTGCCCATGAAGAACAGCTTGACGTCGGGGTGCTCGGCGGCGACGCGGCCGACCGCCTCGATCAGCGTCAGCGGGTCGAACCAGTTGTAGATCCCCCCGCCCCAGATGAGCAGGAAGTCGTCGGGCTCGATGCCCGGCACCACCCCGCGGATCGCCTTCGCCATCGTGCGGACCGGCGGGCCGCCCGGCAGCCCGAAGGGCGCGACGTCGATGAGGGAGCGGAGCGACTCGTCGTCGTCGAACGTCGCCGGGTTGATCCGCCGGAGCGCCGACATCTGCCCGAGCCAGAAGTCACGCTGCTTCTCCGACGCGCAGACGAAGAAGTCCCCCCGCTCGAGCTGGCGGTTGAGGACCGCCAGGTCGCTGTTGTGCGTCGTGTAGCGGAACCAGTCGAGCTCGTGCTTCCGCGCGGTCATGTTCTCGAGGTGGAAGGGGTCGTAGATGTCGACGACCACCGGTCCGTCGAAGGACTCGATCTCGGGGTGGGCGTGCATCACGAAGCCCTGGAAGATCACGATGTCGATCGAGTCGAGCAGCGCCATCAGCGCGCCGGGCGGTCCGGCGTGGGTGACGGTGAACCGCCGCCCGGCCACCTCGCGGCCGGCGATCTCGGGTGGCGACGTCGACGCGAGCGTCACCTCGAACCCCGCTTGGGTGAGGACGGTCGCCATCTCGTAGGCCCGGATCGCCGGTCCGGCCATCCGGGCGCTGAGCGTGTCACCGGTGACGATCAGGACCCGGGCCCGCCCGGCGAGGGCGTCGGTGAGGTCGAACGCCTCGAGCACCGCGTCGAAGACCTCGGTGTACTCGATGCCGCCGACGTTCGGACGGAGCGACTCGCGGAACAGCGGCAGCACCTCGGCGTCCGAGGCGACCCGGCGGCCCTGCACGGCCGACCGCTTCGCGGTCAGGGTCGGCAGCGCCCGACCGAAGTCGCGCATGGCGGCCAGGTGGGCGGCGGACAGGGCCGAGATCGGCACGTCGGTGTCGTCGAGGTTCGCCGCGTCCGGGGTGATGGCGAAGTCGGGCAGGTCGTGGTCGTCGTCGACGTCGCTGAGGCCGCGCATCAGCGTCAGCAGCACCGCGCCGGGCAGCACGCGGGCCAGGTTGTCGTCGCCGTAGTTCTTGTAGATCGTCGCGAGGGCGTTGCGCTCGAGCAGGTAGCGCTCGCGGGCGTAGCCGAAGCGCTTGATCGTCCCGTGGTGGCGGTGCAGGACCTTCGACGCGGGCACGAAGTGGGTCTCGTGGCCGAGGATCCACAGGCGCCAGCCGTAGTCGACGTCCTCGAAGAACGCGAAGTAGCTCTCGTCGAACCCGCCGGCGTCGACGAACAGCGCGGTGGGGGTGACCATCGCCCCGCCGGAGGCGAACAGCGTCGGCTCGGCGTAGCCGGGGATCTCGTGGGCCGGCTTCGAGTTGTGCAGCGCGTAGCCCATGCCGTTGAAGGCCATCGCGGAGCCGGCGTAGTCCACGCTGGCGCGGTCCTCGGACAGGATGAGGGAGGCGACGCAGCCGACCTCCTCGTGGCCCATCAGGTACAGCGCCGCCTCCACCAGCCAGTTCGGGTCGGCCTCGGCGTCGTTGTTGAGCAGCGCCAGGTACTCGCCGTTGGCCAGGCGGGCGCCCTGGTTGACCGCGGGCGCGAAGCCGACGTTGACGTCGTTGACGATCACCCGGACGTGCGGGTAGCGCCTCCGCACCATGTCGACCGAGCCGTCGGTCGAGGCGTTGTCGATCAGGATGACCTCGACCAGGTCCGGGTCGTAGGTCTGGCGGCCGAGGCTGTCCAGGCAGGGCCCCAACATGTCCTCGCCGTCGAGGTTGACGAGCACGACGGTGATCGTCGGCATGCCCTCGCGGAACGACGTGGGCAGTGCGGGCTCAGCGGTGGACATCGAGGGGGGCTCCTGGCGGGGGCGGGGCGGCCGCAGTGTACGGAACGCGGCGGTGCGCTCAGCCGGACAGGAAGGACACCCGCACCGTGCGGGTCGGGTTGTCGACGTTCGGGTCGACGAGCACGACCGACTGCCAGGTCCCGAGCTGGAGCCGCCCGCCGAGCACGGGGATGCTCACCGACGGGGCGACGAGCAGCGGCAGGACGTGGTCCGCGCCGTGCCCCGGCGACCCGTGGTCGTGGGCCCAGCGGCCGTCGCGGGGCAGCAGGTCGCCGAGCACCCGGGGGGTGTCCGCGCGCGTGCCCGGCTCCAGCTCCATGATCGCCACGCCCGCGGTGGCGTGGGGCAGGAAGACGTTCACCAGCCCGTCGCCCGCGCCGACGTCGGCGAGGAAGGCCTCGACGTGGCCGGTCAGGTCGACGTGGGCGAACTCGTGGCCGGTCTCGATCGTGACGGTGCGCGATTCCATGGGCCCAGGGTGCGGGAAGGTTCCGGGGGACGCCACGTCATGCCGCCAGGAGAGGACCGCCGATGGCCACCACGACCCTGCAGCGCCCCCGCCGGGGTGACGGCCGGATGATCGCGGGGGTCTGCGCCGGCCTGGCCCGGCGCTTCGGCGTGTCCACGTCCCTCGTCCGGCTCGGCTTCATCGTCTTCGGGCTCGTCGGAGCCGGCGAGCTCGCCTACGTCATCCTGTGGGTGATCATGCCGAAGGCGCCGCGCGGCGGCTGGTGACCGCGCCCAGGCGGACGACCGACCCGCTGTCCGGGTCGCCACGGCGGGGCTGCGCACGCCGGCGCGTACGCTGGACCGGTCATGAACCCCGTCACCCTGTCCGCGGTGGTGCCGGTCTTCGACGAGATCGAGTCCCTGCCCGCGTTCCACGCCGAGCTGGTCGATGCCCTCGCGGGCCTCGACGTCTCGAGCGAGGTCGTGTACGTCGACGACGGCTCCACCGACGGGACGACCGAGGAGCTCGCCAAGCTCCAGGCCAACGACCCCGGTCTGGTCAGGGTGGTCGTGCTGCGCCGGAACTTCGGCAAGTCCGGGGCGCTGGCCGCGGGGTTCGCGCAGGCCCGAGGCGAGCTGATCGTCACGATGGACGCCGACGGCCAGGACGTGCCCGCCGAGCTGCCGAAGCTGCTCGCCGAGATGGAGGCAGGTGACCACGACCTGGTCGGCGGGTGGCGCGCCGCCCGGATCGACCGCGCGGCCAAGCGCTGGACCAGCCGGATGTACAACGCCGCGACGCGCACCTTCACCGGCCTCGACCTGCACGACTTCAACACCGGCTTCAAGCTGATGCGCCGCGAGGTGGTCGACGAGCTGCCGCTGTACGGGGAGTTCCACCGCTTCTTCCCGGTCCTGGCCCACGACCTGGGCTTCCGGGTGTCGGAGGTGGCCGTGCAGCACCGGCCGCGCCAGGCCGGCACGTCGAAGTACCTGAGCCTGCTGCGCTTCCCGAAGACCATGCTCGACCTGCTGACGGTCCTGTTCCTGACCCGCTTCGCCGACCGGCCCCTCTACCTGTTCGGCGGGGTCGGGGCGGCCCTCAGCCTGATCGGGTTCGGGGTGATGGCGTACCTCAGCGCGCTGTGGTTCGCCGGCGAGGGGATCGGGACCCGGCCGCTGCTGCAGTTCGGGGTCCTGAGCTTCCTGGTCGGGGTCCAGCTGATCGGCACCGGGTTCATCGGGGACGTCCTGCGCCACTCGAACGCGCGCCAGGAGATCCCGTACCGGGTCCGGCGGGTGCTGGCCGACGACGGGGACCCCGGACCGGCCACGTGAGCGGGCGGCCGTTCCGCGTCATCGCCCTGACCCACGTCTTCCCCCGGTGGGACGACGACCCCTCCGCGGCGTTCCTCGGCATGTGGGCGCGGGCGATCCGCGACGCCGGCCACGACGTGCGGGTGATCGCACCCCACGACGCCCGCCTGCCGGAGGTGGACGTGGTGGCCGGCACGCCGGTCCGCCGGGTGCGCTACGCCGCGGACGGCGCGGAGCGGCTGGCCTACCGGGGGGAGATGCACCGCATCGCGCTGCGCCCGCCGTTCGGCCCCGGGCTGCTCGGCGCGTTCGGCGTCGAGATGGCCGCGGCGCTGCGCCGCGCCGTGCGGCGGTGGCGGCCCGACGTCGTCCACGTCCACTGGTGGCTGCCGGGCGCCGTGATCGCCCGGACGGCGCGAGTCGACGTCCCGCTGGTCGTCCACCTGCACGGCACCGACGTGGGCCTGGTGGAGTCACGGCCGCCGCTGGCCGGCCTCGCCCGCTGGGCGCTCGAGCCCGCCGACCGCATCGACGTTGTCTCCACGTCGCTGGCCGACCGGGCCGCCGCGGCCATCGGCGTGGAGGCGCACGGCCTGAACCCGATGCCGATCGACCTCGACGCGATCACCCCGGTCGCGCCGGTCGTCTCCCTCGACCGCCCGGTCGTGCTGGGCGTCGGCCGGCTGGTGCCGGAGAAGGGCTTCCGCGACCTCGTCGAGGCCGTCGCCGGTCTGCGTCGGCCGGTGCGCCTGCGCATCGTCGGGGACGGGCCGGACGAGGTCACGCTGCGCGGGCTGGCGGCGACGCGGGGGGTCGACCTCGAGCTGCCGGGCCGGATCCCCCAGGCTGACCTCGCCGCCGAGTACGCCGCCGCCGACGTGGTCGTGCAGCCGTCGCACGCCGAGGGGTTCGGGCTTGTCGCCGCCGAGGCGGTGCTGATGGGTCGCCCCCTGGTCGCGACGGATTCCGGCGGCGTCCGCGACCTCGTCGAGCGCCAGCTGCTGGTCCGCCCCGGCGACATCGGCATGCTGCGCGCCCGCATCGTCGAGGCCCTCGAGGACCCCGACCTGCCCGCCGTGGTGCGCGCCGCGAAGCGGGTCCGCCAGACGCTCAACCCCGACGCCGCCGTCAGCCGGACCGTCGACGCCTGGCACGCCGCCATCGCAGGCCACCACGCGGGCCGCTGAGGATCAGCCGGCGGCGACGATCCCGGCGGCGGTGTCCCTCGCCTCGGTGCAGGCCGTCCGCAGGTCGCCGGTGACCGCGGCGCAGAGCGCGTCGGCGGCATCGGTCCCGGCCTGCTCGTAGACCGCGTTCGAGGCGGCGCCGTCGATGCACCAGCGGACCAGGTCGGCGCGTCCCTGCGCGCACAGCTCGACGACCTGGACCGGGTCCAGCGCGGCGCGGGAGGAGATGTCGCGACCCATCGACCGGTAGCAGGTCGTGCGGTGGGCCTCGGGCGCGGTGTCGCACCAGCCGAACGCGGCGGGGACGTCCCCGTCGAGGCGCCACAGGACGTAGGAGGTCTGCATCAGGTAGCAGTCGCCCGCCACCAGGTCGTCGACGGCGGTGCAGGGGTGGAGGAGGTCCTCGTCGTCGAACCCGCCGGTGTCGAGGCCCTGCTGGGCGGCGATGACGTTCTCCATGAACACGCCGGAGGCGCAGGAGTGGATCGCCCACTCCTCCCCCGTCGCGTCGCACAGCGGCAGCGCGTCGAAGAGGTTCGAGTCGACCCGGAGCATCAGGCCGTGCCCGAGCCCGTGCAGGCAGTTGTAGTGGGTGAAGGAGTACCGCGGCTCCGCGGCGCTCTCGCAGAAGGTCGGGAGGGCAGCGGTCAGGTCGTCGGTCGACACCGCGGCGAGCCGCGCCTCCACGAACCCGTGGTAGTAGCCGGACCAGCAGACCGACCCCTCCACCGCCAGGGCGGTCGCCATGTCGTCGATGCGCTCCGACGCGTCGTTGCCCAGGTCGTGGGCGACCTGGTGGCAGTTCGCCATGACGTGGTCGTCGGTGGTGGAGAGCTCGGCGACGATGTCGATCGCGGCCTGGGGCCCCTCGGCGACCAGCACCTGCTCGAGGGCGGTGCGGACGCAGGCCGCGCGCCCCACGTCCAGGTCGGCGCACGCCGCCGGGTCGGTCGCGGTGCCGTCCAGGAGGGCCTCGAGTGCGATGTCCGCCTCCCCCGATCCTCCGGACCAGCCCGGGTCGACGCCCACGAGGACGCCGCCGAGGACCATCGCGACCACCAGGCCGGCGGCCTCGATCCGGACCGTGCGGGGCACCGCCGACCAGCGGTCGCGGGTCCGGTGGTGGAGGACGCCGAGGGGCACCGCGATCGCCGCGACGACGGCGAGCTTGATCCCGAGCGCCCACGCGAAGGACGTGCTGACGCTGCCGTCCCACGCGCGCAGCGCCAGCAGGGCGCCGGAGGCCGCCACCGCCGCGAGCGCCCACCCCGCGGTCCGGGCGACGGTCGCCATCGCGCGGCGGAGGGTGGCCCGCCGCTCGTCGTCGTCGAGCGCGCGCCACGCCGGCGTCCGCGCCATGAGGGCCAGCACCAGCAGCGGCCCGACCCAGGCGGCCGCGGCGGCCACGTGGACCGCGCCGACCGCGATCGCGACGGCGGGGTCCGGGCGGGTGGGGGCGTGCCCGGCGACGGTGCCCCCGAGGACGGCCAGGCCGGCCGCCACCCCGAGCGCACGGGCCGCGGAGGTCCGGGCGAGGACCGCCGGCCGGTGGACGACGACCCAGCGGAGCGCCCACACCCCGACGGCGACGGCCGCCCACCACAGCGGGGGTCGTGAGCCCAGGGCCCGTCCGATCCCGCCGCCGGCCTCGAGGACGATCAGCGCGCCGACGACGCCGCGCAGCGCCGCCGCGCCCGCCAGGACCGCCAGCACCCCCGGCACGCGCCGTCGGGCCAACGCACCCGGGAGGGTCGTGGCGCGGATGCCCAGCGCAGCGACGCCGGCGGCGAGCGCCAGGCCGACGTACCAGGCCACGCGCCCGGCCAGGGCGGACAGGTCGAGGGCGGTGGCCAGCGGGTCCCCACCCCCGGCGATCGAGCCGGTGGCACCGGGTGCGGTGCCCACCCCGAACACGACCTCGCCGCTGAGGCGGTGGCCGTCGTCGCCGACGGACTCCCAGGCGAAGCCGTAGGTGCCCTGCGCCAACCGCGGCACCTCGAAGGCGACCACGTCCGCCGTCGGTCCGGGGGTGGCCACCTCGACGGCGATCTCCTCCCCGTCGGCGGTGCGGAGGTGGTGCCCGACGGTCCGGACGTCGACCGGGGCGGCGAAGGACAGGACGATCTCGTCGGGCGAGTAGGCCAACCGGTCGCCGGACGCCGGCGAGGACCCGAGCAGGGCGGTGTGCGCTGCCGCGGGCCGGATCGGCCCGACCACCAGGACGCCCACGGCCAGCACCAGCGCCAGCCAGACCGCCGGGCCGGATGGCCTGGCGGCACCCAGCCGTCTCACGTCGACCCCGCTCAGATCGGCTCAGCCGTCGGGGGTGGCGGCGGAGGCGGTGGTGGTGGGGGCGGTGGAGGCGGTGGTGGAGGCGGCGGCGGCGGTGGTGGAGGGGGTGGCGGCGGAGGCGGGGGTGGGGGCGGAGGCGGTGGGGCCGCTGGCGGAGGAGGTGGAGGCGGCGGCGCGGGTGCGGCCGGTGTGTCCGACGTGGGGTCGGCGGTGGGCTCCTCGGTGGTGGGTTCCTCCGTCGGCTCCTCGGTGGTCGGCTCGGCCGTGGGGACCGTCAGACCGGGAGCGTCGGTCTTGTCGGGGTCGCCGGGCTCGGTCGCGGCGTCGGACCCGGACTCGGTCGGCGACGCGGACTCGGTCGCGCCGGACGCCTCCTCGGTGGGGTCCGTCCCGCCGTCGTCAGCGGGTCGGGTCAGGGCGTAGGCGCCGATGCCGCCGGCCAGCAGCAGGAACACGCCGACGACCACGCCGACGAGCGCGCCGCGACGCCTGGGCGGCGGCGCCGACGAGGTCCGGTCAGGGGGTGGCGGGGCCGGGCTCTGGACCACGTTCGTCGGCAGGGCCGCACCCGCGGCGGCCGCGGTGGCGGGCGACGGCTCGCGGTCCACCGTCGGCAGGTCGATCGCGCCGAGCCCGACGTTGGTGGCCGAGATCTCACCGGTCCCGGAGACGCTGACGTCGTCGTCGGCCTCGCCACGGATCAGCATGGTGCTGGTCTGGATCCCGAGCGCCGCCTGGGCGGCCTGGAGCTCGTGGCCGAACGCCTCGATCGAGGACTGGCGGTCACCCGGCGACTTGGACAGGCCGCGGGTGACGACCTCGAGCAGCTCGTCGGGGACCTCCTGGGCGGTCACCGGCGGGACCGGGTTCAACAGGATGCGGGCGAGCATCGGCGTGAGGGTCTCGTCCGCCTCGCCCGCGAACGCCGGCTTGCCCTGCAGCAGGGCGTACAGGGTGGAGGCCAGGGAGTAGACGTCGGACTTGGCCGACGGCTTGTTGCCCTCGAGCACCTCGGGCGCGACGTGGCTCAGCGAGCCGGTGATCGACCCTGTGGCCGTCTCGGTGCCGCCGGTGATCCGCGCGATGCCGAAGTCGCCCAGCGCCGGTTCGCCGAAGCTGTTGAGCAGGATGTTCTCGGGTTTGACGTCGCGGTGGAGGATCCCGGCGCGGTGCGCGGTCTCGAGCGCCCCGGCGACCTTGACGCCGACGTCGAGGGTCTGCTCCCACGGCAGCGTCCCGCCGGCGATGCGGTCCTTCAGCGACCCGCCGGACATGAACGCCATCACGATGTAGGGGTGCCCGCCGGCGGTCTTGCCCCAGGTGTAGACGGTGACGATGTGGGGGTGGCCCGCCAGCGTGCCCATGGCCTGCAGCTCGGAGGTGAACCGGCTGTCGGCCTTCTCGTCCGCCGCGGGCTGGCTGAGGACCTTGATCGCGACGGTCCGGTTGAGGGACAGCTCGCGGGCGCGGAACACGTAGCCGAACCCGCCGCGACCCACGCGGACGGGGTCCGCGAAGTCGTCCGGCATGGCGAACCGGACCCAGTCCGGGTCCGGAGCCTGTCCAGGCTGGTCGCTCACGGGTCTTACGCGCCCCTCACTCGCATGTCCGAAGAGGCTACTCCACGGTGACTGGACGATATCGTCTTGTCACCGCACCGTCCTGACCGATCTGGTCGTCTACGGAGTCACCATGCTGCGCCGCCTCCTCCCCGCCGTCCTGCTGCTCGCGCTGCTGCCGGCGGCACCCGCTGCCTCCCAGGGTTCGACGTTCCAGGGTTCGACGTTCCAGGCCCTCGGCTGCTACGACGACGTGACCGGGGATGCCGGGGCCCCGCAGGCCGACCTGGTGGAGGTGTGCGTCAACTACGACCGGACGCAGGCCAACGTGGTCGTGATCCTCGACACGGTCGGCAACCTCGACCCGGTCGGGGACGCCGCGTGGGAGAACGAGGACACCCGGGCGGTGGTGGGCTTCTCGACCGACGCCGACGACGACGTCGAGCTGGTCCTCGAGATGTTCCGCGGCGAGGCCGAGGGCGAGCCGGTCCTGGCCGCCTCCCTGGTCGACGACGACGGTGCGGACGTCTGCGAGCCGCAGACGTTGGTCGTCGCCGGCCAGATCGCGGCGCGGTTCGCCCCGGACTGCATCGGGGCGTCCCCGGTGCGCATGGCGGCGACGATGATGTACCAGCCGACCGCGGGCACGGCCGTCGCCGTCGACTCCCTGCCCGACGACGGCCTGACGCTCCCCCTCAGCGACGAGCCCGCCCCCTCCCCCGTCTGCGCCAACCCGACGGTGGACCCGGGCCAGCAGCTGACCATCCGGCGGCTGGCGTGCGGGATCGGCGGCACCGAGCCGATCAGCCAGGCGGTCGCGACCTCGCAGTTCGTCTTCGACCGCCCCGACACCGACGTGATCGACGCCTACCAGGGGGCCTGGGCGGTCATCGCCCGCAACGACGACTTCGCCGACGCCCTGGCCGGCTCGTCCCTCAGCTTCGGGCAGGGCCCGCTGCTGTTCACCTACTCCCCCCAGTCCGCCCCCGCCGACCGCGACCCGGGGCAGCTGGCGACGATCACCCGCGCCGAGCTCCTCCGCACCCTCCCGCGGGGTGAGACGGTGTACCTGCTGGGCGGGACGTCGGCGCTCGACCCGGGCCTCGACGAGGAGATCACCGCGCTCGGCTACGAGGTCGTCCGCTTCGCCGGCACGGGCCGCGAGCAGACCGCCCGGCTGATCAGCGCGGCGGTCGCCGACAAGCTCGACACCTTCGTCGGCCAGACCGACTTCATCGACACCAACTCGGTCCTGATCGCGACGCGGTCGAACTGGCCCGACGCGGTGGTGGCCGGCTCGATCGGGGCGTTCTGGGGCATGCCGATCCTGCTGATGGACGTGAACCCGCCGGTGCACCCGGACACCCTCGCCGCGCTCGACGAGCTGCGCCCCGACTACATCCACGTCATCGGCGGCACCGGCGTCATCAGCAACGACGCGGCCCGCGCGATGGCCGACCACGCCCGCGGGAACGGCTACGCGCTGGGCAACCAGTCGGTGGACACCTCGAGCGGGCCGTGGAGCTCGTTCTGCGGCTCGAGCTTCGTCTGCCGCTGGGGCGGTGCCAACCGCGTGCAGACCGGCGGCGCGGTCGGCCAGCTGAACCGCGACCTGGTGCAGCGCTTCGGCGAGATGACGACGCTCGTGCCGGAGAACCCGCAGCAGTACGCCGCCGCGGTGTCCTTGGCGGCCGGGCCGTTCAACTACGCGTACGCGCTCGCCGCCGCCACCGTGTCGGGCCGGTTCGGCGGCGCCGTGTTCATCCCGACCGAGAACCAGGACCTGTCCCAGGACATCGTCAACGACTTCTGCTTCCGGGCGGGGTCCGAGGGCTTCATCGAGCTGGTCGAGGAGGTCCTCCTCGTCGGCGACACCGACCTGCTGAGCGACGGCTACGCCGACCAGATCCGCCAGCTGGTGGAGGGGGGCTGCCCGCCGGCGCCGACGTTCGCAGGGGCCTCGGCGGCCACCGCGGTGCCGTAGGCAGGGTCAGCCGGTCGACATCGCCGACGTGATCCGGGTGGACGAGTCCGCCTTGTCCGTCCCACCCATGTCGAAGACCATCTCGATGCCGTAGCGGTCGCAGACCTCCTGCTCGGGCACGACGGCCGCGGAGTCGCGGTCCCCGCCGTTGCCGAACACCAGCCGGCTGCCCTGCTCGCGCTGGGCGATCTGCTCGATGGTGCGGATGACCGTCCGGTCGTCGTCGACGGCGATGACGGCCTCGTCGACGATGCCGATCGCGGCGACGATCTCGCGGCGGTCGGACTCGGTCATGATGATCCGCCCCTTCTTCATCCGCTGCTGGACGTCGTTGTTGACGATGACGACCAGCCGGTCGCCGGCCTCGGCGGCGGCCTGGAGCAGGCGCAGGTGGCCGATGTGGAAGGGGTTGAAGTACCCGCTGACGATCACGGTCGTCGGGCGGCTGTCGGCGTCGCTCATGGGGGCCGAGCCTAGGGGCTCTCGTCGGTCCGGGAGTCGCGCCAGCCGTTGATGCGGGGCTCGTGGCCGTGGGGTCCCGGCTCGTAGACCACACCGAGCCCGTCCGGTCCGTGCTGCTGGGGCACCCAGCCGCGGGGGTCGTCGTGGGGGTAGGCGTACCCGACCCCGTGGCCGAGCCGCTTGGCCCCCTTGTAGTGGGCGTCGCGCAGCGCCGGCGGCACCGGGGCGTTGCCGAGGCGGGCCACGGCGGCGTCGGCCCACGCGAGCGCCCGGGTCACGCTGTTCGACTTCGGGGTGAGGGACAGGTACAGGCAGGCCTGGGCCAGGGCGAAGCGGGCCTCGGGGAGGCCGACGCGCTCGAGGGCCCCGAAGGCGCTGACGGCGATGTTGAGGGCCTGCGGGTCGGCCAGGCCGATGTCCTCGGACGCGAGGATGACCATCCTGCGGGCCAGGAAGCGGGGGTCCTCGCCCTCGGCCAGCATCCGCACGAGCCAGTACAGGGCCGCGTCGGGGTCCGACCCGCGCATGGACTTGATGAAGGCGCTGACCTGGTCGTAGTGGTTGTCCCCGGCCTTGTCGTAGCGCAGGTGGGGCTGGGCCAGCGCGGCGGTCACGTCCTCCGGCGCCACGAGCGCGGGGCCGTCGTCCCCACGGCCGAGCGCGACCGCGGCGGCGGTCTCGAGGCCGGTCAGGACGACCCGGGCGTCGCCGTCCGCGGCGTGCAGCAGCGCGGCGCGTCCCTCGTCGGACAGCGCGACGCCGTCGAGGGCGGGGTCGGCGAGCCCGCGGTCGATCAGCAGCGACAGGTCGTCGTCGGCCAGGGGCTCGAGGCGGTACAGGATGGCGCGGCTGAGCAGCGCGGCGTTCACCTCGAAGGAGGGGTTCTCCGTGGTGGCGCCGATGAGCGTGACCTCGCCGGCCTCGACCGACGGCAGCAGCGCGTCCTGCTGGGACTTGTTGAACCGGTGGATCTCGTCGACGAACAGGATCGTGCGCCGGTCGGTCCGGCGCAGGCGCTCGCCCGCCTCGACGACGGCCTGGCGGACGTCCTTCACGCCCGAGCTGACCGCGGACAGGACGGTCATGACCGCGCCGGCCTCGGCGGCGATCACGCCGGCCAGGGTCGTCTTGCCGGTGCCCGGCGGCCCCCAGAGGACCATCGAGGAGAGGCGACCGGCTGCGAGGGCGCGGCGGATGGGCCCGTCGGGACCGATCAGGTGGGTCTGGCCGACGACCTGGTCCAGGGTGGTGGGCCGCAGCCGGGCGGCCAGCGGCGCGCCCGTGCTCGGAGCCGCGCGCGGGGGGCGGCCCGGCGAGGGGGCGGGGTCACCCCCGGTGTCGAAGAGCTGGTCGGACATGGGACGACCACGCTACTTCCGTCCCGGTCAGTCCCCCGCGCCCTGGGCGGAGCCCACCAGCGGTTCGGCGGGGTCGAAGAGCAGGCACACGATCTCCCTGTCGCCCTGCTCCCAGGAGCCGTCGGTCGGGGTGAGCTGGCTGACGAAGTACCGGCTGAACTGGTACTCGCTGCCGACGTAGTCGTTGAACGCCTGGCCGCGGCACTGCTCGTCGGCGAACTCCGTCAGCGCCTCCCGGCCCGGGTACGGGTCGTCGGGGCCGGCGGGGTGGTCGACGAGGGCGAACACCTCGTTGTCGTGGGGGCCCTCGCAGGGCACCGCACCGACGGACTGGATCTCCTCGGCGCTCTCGGGGTCGTCGAAGCAGGTGCCGACCGCCAGCTCGAAGACGGACTGGTCGGTGGCCGCCCCCGGGGGCGGGGTCGGCGTGGAGGTGCCGGTCTCGAAGGGCTGGGGCGTCTCGGGCGCGGTCGGGGTCTCCGACGCCGGGCCGGACCCGGTCATCTCGCTGATGGTGGTGGCGATCTCCGAGGCGACCTCGTCGGCGCTGTCCCCGTCGTCCGCGGCGAACCGGAAGAACGCGGCGGCGCCGCCGCCGACCACGAGGAGGACGACCAGGACGACGAGGGCGATCACCAGACCCTTGCCGCCACCGCCGCCTGACGGTGGCGGGGCCCCGTACGGGCCCTGGGGGTACCCGGGCGGTTGTCCCGGCGGAGGCCCGTAGCCAGGCGGCTGCCCCTGCCCGTAGCCACCCTGCCCGTAGCCGCCCTGCCCGTAGCCACCCTGTCCGTACGGCGGCTGGCCGGGCTGTCCCTGCGGCTGGCCCCACGGCTGTCCCTGGGGCTGTCCCCAGCCGGGCGGCGGCGCATCGCTCACGGTGGCGTCTCCTGGGTGGGTGGGCTGGGTCGGGTCGTCTGCGGTCGACGTGGAGCCGACCCCCCTGCCGCCACGTGAGGCGATCCTAGTGCCTCCCCGGCGACGCGGACAGGTGGGCGCACAGGAGCCCCCGGCCACCGGGCTATCCTCGCGCCGATGCCCTACGACCTCGCAGCCCTGGACGGTTCGACGACGGTCATCACGGGGGGTGCGGGGTTCCTCGGCTCCCACCTGTCGCGGCGGCTGCTCGCCTCGGGTGCCCGGGTGATCGTGCTCGACAACCTGTCCACGGGCCGGGCGGAGAACGTCGCCGACCTGTTCGGCCACGACCGGTTCACGTTCATGCACTACGACGTGACCGAGTACCTCCACATCTCCGGGGCGGTGGACTACGTGCTGCACTGGGCGTCGCCGGCCTCGCCGATCGACTACCTGAAGCTGCCGATCCAGACGCTCAAGGTCGGCGGGCTCGGCACCCACAAGGCCCTCGGGCTCGCCCGGAACAAGGGGGCGCGCTTCATGCTCGCCTCGACCTCGGAGGTCTACGGCGACCCCGAGATCCACCCCCAGCCCGAGACCTACTGGGGCAACGTCAACCCGATCGGCCCCCGCGGGGTCTACGACGAGGCCAAGCGGTACGCCGAGGCGCTGACCTACGCCTACCACCGCACCCACGGCCTCGAGGTGCGGGTGCCGCGGATCTTCAACACCTTCGGCCCCTCCATGCGGATGGACGACGGCCGGGCGGTGCCGACCTTCATCGCCCAGGCCCTCGCCGCAGAGCCGCTGACGGTGTTCGGCGACGGGTCCCAGACCCGGTCGCTGTGCTACGTCGACGACCTCGTCGAGGGGCTGCTGCGGCTGCTCGCGTCGGACTGCGGCGAGGGGCCCGTCAACCTCGGCAACCCCCACGAGATCACGATCCTCGAGCTCGCCGAGACCATCATCGAACTGACCGGCTCGTCGTCGTCGATCACCCACCAACCCGCCCCCGTCGACGACCCCAAGGTCCGCCAACCCGACACCACCATCGCCCGCCGCGAGCTCGGCTGGGACGCCCAGGTGAGCCTGACCGACGGCCTCTCCCGCACCATCGACTGGGTGCGGGCCAACACGGGCTAGCGCCGGGTCAGGTGTCGCCGTCGGTGAGCGCCTGGAGCTTCTGGGTCTGCTCCTGGGCGCTCAGCGCGTCGATCAGCTCCGACAGGTCGCCGCCGAGGACGCCGTCCAGGTCGTGGGTGGTGAAGCCGATGCGGTGGTCGGTGACCCGGGACTGCGGGAAGTTGTAGGTGCGGATCTTCTCCGACCGGTCCCCGGTGCCGATCTGGCTGGCGCGGGCGTCGGCGCGCTCGGCGGCGACGCGGTCCCGCTCCGCCTGAAGCAGCCGTGACTTCAGCACCCGCAGCGCCTTCTCGCGGTTCTGCAGCTGGGACTTCTCGTCCTGCATCGCGACGACCAGCCCGGTCGGCACGTGGGTGATGCGCACCGCCGAGTCGGTGGTGTTGACGGACTGGCCGCCCGGCCCGGAGGACCGGTAGACGTCGATCTTCAGGTCGTTGGGGTCGACCTGGACGTCGACGTCCTCGGCCTCGGGCATCACGGCGACCGACGCGGTGGAGGTGTGGATGCGACCACCGGACTCGGTCTGGGGGACCCGCTGGACGCGGTGGACGCCCGACTCGTGCTTCAGGACCGAGTAGGCCCCGGTCCCGTTGACCTCGAAGGTGACCTCCTTGACCCCGCCGATCCCGGTCTCCGACACGCTGAGCCGGTTCACCTTCCACCGCCGGCCCTCGGCGTAGCGGACGTACATGCGCTCGAGCTCTGCCGCGAACAGGCCGGCCTCGTCCCCGCCGGCGCCCGCCCGGATCTCGAGGATCACGTTCTTCTCGTCCAACGGGTCCTTGGGCAGCAGGAGCACCTTCAGCCGGTCCTCCATCGCCTCGGCGGCCGCCCGCCCCTCAGCCGCCTCGGCCCGGAACATCGCCGCGTCGTCCGGGCCGGACTCGCGAGCCAGCTCCTCGGCCGCCTCGGCGTCCTCGAGCAGCTGGGCGTACTCGCCCCAGGCGCTGACGACCTCGCTCAGGTCGGCGTGTCGCTTCGCCGTGGTGGCGTAGCGCTCCTGGTCGCCGAGGACCTCGGGATCGGTCATCGCCTGCTCGAGCTCGGCGTGGGTGGCGACGAGGTCCTCGAGCCGGGCGCGCATGGACGGGTCGATCACGCGATGGCCGATCCCGGGTCGGTTCCCGGTTCCCCCTGGCTGCCGCCGGGCGGCGGTGGCACCGCCCCGTCGGGCTTGGGCAGGCCGACCACCTCGGTGGTCGTGTCAGGTCCCCACTCGATCGGCGAGGGCAGGTCGACGGTCCGCCCGCTGAGGTCCCCGGACGGCACGACGGCCTCGAAGGCGCGGATGGCCACCTCGACCATCTCGTCGTCGGGTTCTGCTGTGGTGATCTTCTGCAGCCACAGGCCGGGCACGGCCAGCCACCGCAGCAACGGGTTCGACTGGTCGGCGCCGAGGCGCAGGATCTCGTACGCCAGGCCGGCCACGACCGGCAGCAGGACGATGCGCAACCCGACCTGGTAGCCGAGGAACGCGAAGAAGTTCCCGCCGTCGGGGGCGGGGATGATGATCCCGGCGGTCGTGTAGACGACGATCGCGAGCAGCATGACGATGAGCAGGAAGTTCGTGCCGCAGCGCGGGTGCTTGGTGGAGTACGGCTGGATCCGGTCCGCGCCGAGCGGCTCGCCGTGCTCCCAGGCCATGATCGTCTTGTGCTCGCCGCCGTGGTAGCGGAAGACCCGCTTGATGTCGCTCAGGGCCGAGATGGCCAGCAGGTAGAGCAGGAAGATCACCAGCCGGACGAGCCCCTCCACCAGGTGGAACCGCACGGTGTCGCCGCCGCCGAGGGCGTCCTCGATCGCGGCCAGTCCGAGGTTCGGCAGCACGATGAAGATGCCGATGAACGCGGCCAGCGCGATCAGCAGGCTGCCGCCCATCTCCCCCTTGCTGAGCTGCTCCTCGTCCTCCACCGCCGCGTTGGCGGAGATGGTCAGCGCGCGCGTGCCGATGGTCAGCGCGTCGACCAGACCCCAGATGCCGCGGAGCATCGGCTTGGTCCAGATCGGGTTGCGCTGGGGGAAGTCGCTGATCTCGTGGCGCTCGAGGTAGATCGAGCCGTCGGGCCGTCGCACGGCGACCGCCCACGTCCGCCGGCCCCGCATCATCACGCCCTCGAGCACGGCCTGGCCGCCGTAGAAGTGCGGCGGGTGGTCGGCCATCAGACGGCCTCCGGGTCGAGATCGGCGACGAGGTCGGCGTCGAGGGCGGCGGCGGCGAAGGCCGCGGCGTCCTCGGTGGCGGCGAGCCGCGCGGCGACCCACTCGGTGACCGCGGCGGCGTCCCTGCCGGCCAGCTCGCGACGGATCCGCGTGACCGCGCGGAGCTCGTCGGGGTCCTGCAGCACCGGGGCCTCCCGCGTCCAGCTGCGCAGCACGTCGACCGGCGGGTCGATGCGGTGCAGCGCCAGCGTCGCGTCGAGGGCGACCTCGGCGTTCGCGGTGCGCCGCAGCTCCTGGGCGATCACCTCGTCGAGAGAAGAGCCGGTGCCGGTCAGCAGCCCCGCGACGACGGTCAGCGAGCCGCCGTCCTCGATCGCGCGGGCCGAGGCGAGGAAGCGCTTGACGCCGTACAGCAACGCCGCGTCCACGTCGGGGGCGATGGTCTTGCCGCTGGACGACGTGACCCCGTAGGCGCGAGCCAGGCGCGTGGCGGAGTCGAGGACCACGACGACGTCGTGGCCGAGCTCGACCAGCCGGCGGGCGCGCTCGAGGGCGAGCTCGGCGATCTGCGCGTGGTCCTCCGCGGACTGCTCGAAGGTGGAGGAGATGATCTCGCCGTCGACGGCGTCCTCCGCGGCGCGCACGTCCTCGGGCCGGGCGTCGAGCACGACGGCCATCACGTGGGTGTCCGGGTGGGTGTCGGCGAGCGACGCGGCGATCTCCCGGAGCACGGCCGTGCCGTCGGCGGACGGCGGTCCGGACACCAGGGCGCGCTGCCCCTCCCCGATCGGGGCGAACAGGTCGACGACGCGTTCGAGCGTCCCCGCACCGGCGTCCGCCGCCACGGGCAGGCGGGTCTCCGGGGCGATGAGGGGGAGCTCGTCGAAGTCGGGGCGCGCGGGCACCTGCCCGTCTTCGAGCCCCTCGCCGTTGACGGCCTGCACGTGGTGCAGCGCCGGGACCTTCTCGTTGTTGCGCTGCGGCCGGATGGGGCCTTGGACCACGTCACCGCGGCGCAGCCCGTGCTTGCGGATCTGGCCCTGGCTGACGTAGACGTCGCGCTCCCCCGGCAGGTAGCCGGTGGTGCGCAGGAACCCGTAGCCCTCGGGCAGGATGTCGAGGACGCCGGCGCGGACCTCCCCGGCATCGCCGCCGCCCTGCCCGCCACCGCCGTTCGAGGGGTCGGGGCGGCCCTGCTGGCCACCCTGCTGGCCACCCGTCTGGCCGCCCTGCTGGCCAGCCCGGTCGTCCTGGCGGTCGCGGTTGCGGCGCCGCCGGTTGCGGCGCTTGCGGCCGGACTGGTCGTCGTCCTCGTCGTCGTCCTGGCGACCGCTCGGACCGCCGGACCGGGCAGGTTGCGCGGGGTCGGGTTCGGACCGGTCCGCCGGCTGTGCCCCACCGGGTGGGAGGACCTTCCGGGCGCCGTCGTCGCGGGCGGAACCGTCGCGGACGGAATCGTCGGTGGCCCGATCGTCGTCGGTGGCCCGATCGTCGTCGGTCGCGGCGTCACCGGCCTGGCCCCTGTCGCGGGTTCGGGTCCGCGTGCGGGTGTCGCCGCCGCCGTCAGAGGCTCGGTCCCGGTCAGGTCCGTCGGTGGCGAGGGTCTGCTGCGCGGCCCCACCGCCGTCGGACCCCTCGGTCCCGCTCTGGATGATCGCGTCGATCAGCTCGGCCTTGCGGAGCTTCTGGTAGCCGCGCATGTCGAGGTGCGCGGCGATGTCCTTCAGCTCCGTCATCGGCTTGCGCGCGAGGACGCTGCGATCCATGCCGTCTCCTGTGATATCTGTCGTCCCCGCCCGCGCCTCGGTGCGCGCGGGCGGTGTGGTGTTCCGAACGGGTCACCGCGGCCGGTGGCGAACAGCGGGCGGCAGGGGATCTGCTCGGTCCGGACCACCAGCCTGCACGAGTGTGCGCAGCTGTCCGCGAGAGGAGGCTCGCAGCGACCGGCTCGACGCCGCGCACCGAGCATAGCGGCGGCTCGCGAGGCCCGACAAGGTGGTGCGCCCGGGCGGAGCCGCCGGGGTCAGCCCGCGGCGCGCACCGTCGCGCCGGCCAGGTGCCAGCGGGTCGGGACGAGCTCCACGGGGTCGTCGGCACCGGCATCGGCGACGACCCGCCGCACGAGGTCCAGCGCGGTGTCGTCCCCCGCCGGGACGACGGCCAGGACGCTCGGCCCCGCGCCCGAGAGGGCCGACGGCACGTCCGCCGCGCGGAGGGCCTCCACCACCCGGCGGCTGGTCGGCATCAACGCCAACCGCGCCGGCTCGTGCAGCTCGTCGACCATCGCCGTCGCCTCCAGGCGCGCCAGGCCGGCCAGGCCGACGAACGTGGCGGTCGCCCGTGCCGCACCCGCTGCCGCGGTCGCCAGCGGCACCTCGGCAGGCAGCGCGGCCCGGGCCTCGGAGGTCGCCTGGCGGACGGAGGGCACGCACAGCACCGGGCGGAGCGCGGGGGTCGGGGTGACGCGGGTGACCCCGCCTCCGGGCGTGCAGGCCACCAGCCCGCCGACCAGGGCGGCGGCGGCGTTGTCGGGGTGCCCCGCGAGCGCCGTCGCCAGGGCGAGCAGGGCCGCCGTGGAGCCGCGGCCGCCTGCCAGCGCGCGGCCCAGCAGCCGGCCGGCGACCGCCGCGGCCGACGACGACCCCATGCCCCGCTCGAGGGGGATGGCGCTGTCGACGTGGATCGACACATCCGGCACCGCCGTCCCCACGTGCGCGCACCAGCTCTGGACGGCCCGCCACACCAGGTTGTCGTCACCGGTGGGGAGCTCGTCGGCGCCCGCCCCCGCCACCGTGACCCGGGCCTCCCCGCGCGGCCGAGCGACCGCGATCAGGGGGACGTCGAGCGCGACGCCGAACGCGTCGTAGCCGGGTCCGAGGTTGGCCGACGTCGCCGGGACCTCGACCACGGCGAGCGCGCCGTCCGGGTCCCCTGCCGCCTGCGCGGCGCAGATCCTGGCGCGCTCGTCCACGACGCCCACGCTCACCGCCCTCCGCCGGCAGGCCGCACTAGGCCAGGCCCAGGTGCTCGGCGGCGGTGTCGACGTCGGCGGCGATCACCGGCGGCTTGCCGGCGCCCGCGATCGCCCAGTCCGGGTCCTTCAGGCCGTGGCCGGTCAGCACGCAGACGACCGTGGCGCCTGCGGGCACCTCGCCGGCGGCGTGGAGCTGCAGGAGCCCCGCGATGGAGGCCGCCGAGGCCATCTCGCAGAACACCCCCTCCGCCGCCGCGAGCCGGTAGGCCTGGTAGATCTCGCGGTCGGTGACCGCTCGGATCGAGCCGCCCGACTGCTCCGCCGCCTCCACCGCCGACCCCCAGGAGGCGGGGTTCCCGATCCGGATCGCGGTGGCGATCGTGCTGGGGGACTCGACGGGGCTGCCGGACACCAGCGGAGCGGCCCCCGCGGCCTGGTAGCCCCGCATGACGGGGAGGCTGTCGGTCATGCCGTCGGCGTGGTACTCGCGGTAGCCACGCCACCAGGCGGTGATGTTGCCGGCGTTGCCGACGGGCATGACGTGCAGGTCCGGAGCCGCACCGAGGAAGTCGCAGACCTCGAAGGCGCCGGTCTTCTGCCCCTCGATCCGGTAGGGGTTGACCGAGTTGACCAGCTCGATCGGGTACTTCTCGTCGAGGGTCCGGCAGATGTCGAGCGCCTGGTCGAAGTTGCCCTCGATCTGCAGGACCGTGGCGCCGTGCACCAGGGCCTGGGCCATCTTGCCGAGCGCGATCTTGCCCTTGGGGACGATCACCCCGCAGGTCAGGCCGGCCTTGGCCGCGTACGCGGCGGCGGCCGCGGAGGTGTTGCCGGTGGAGGCGCAGACGACGGCCTCCGCCCCCTCCTCCACCGCCTTCGAGATCGCGAGCGTCATGCCGCGGTCCTTGAACGACCCGGTCGGGTTCGCGCCGTCGAACTTGAGCCAGACGTCCGCGCCGACCCGCTCGGACAGCACCTCGGAGTGGACCAGCGGCGTCCCGCCCTCCCGCAGGGTGATGACCGGCGTGTCGTCGGTGACGGGCAGGCGGTCGCGGTACTCCGTGATCAGGCCGCGCCACTGCGGGCGGGCGGATCGGGCGACGTCGGGGTGGGGCGTGGCGGTGGACACGGCAGGGAGTGTACGAGCGCGCTGGTCCGGACCGGGGCGGGCCACCTAGACCTGGCCCGCGCGTCCACGCTGACGCGCGTCCGCCCGCCCCCCGGCCTCAGCGTCGGTGTGAGCTCCGCTCACACCTGGCCCCGGCATCCCGCCTCCGGCGGTCTGCCCGCCCCCCGGCCTCAGCGCCGGTCTGTACGCCCTCCGGTCGCTCAGACCTCGCGTCCCTCGACGCGCATCAGCGAGGCGACGCTGCGCACGACGTCCAGCTCCTCGAGGGCGGCGGCGCAGGCCTGCACGTTCCCCTCGCGGGCGGCGTGGGTGACGAGCAGGAGCTGGGCGTGGTCCTCCTCCCCCTCCTGCCACACGCTCTTGATCGACACGTCGTGGTCGCCGAACGTCGCCGCGACCGCCGCGAGCACACCGGCCTCGTCGAGGACGTCGAGCAGCACGTAGTACTGCACGATCGCGTCGTCGATCGGGCGGATCGGCTTGCGGGCCACCGACACGCGGGGCAGCTGCTCCCCGGCCAGCAGCGCCCGGGCCGCGGGGACCACGTCGCCGACGACGGCCGAGGCGGTCGGCAGCGACCCGGCGCCGCGTCCGTAGAACATGAGCGCGCCGGCCGCGTCCGCCTGGACGAAGATCGCGTTGAACGCCTCGCGGACGCTCGCCAGGGGGTGCTCGGCGGGCACCCACGCCGGGTGGACCCGGACGCCGATGGCGCGCTGGCCGTCGACCTCGACCTCCTCGGCGATGCCGAGCAGCTTGATGACGTAGCCCATCCGGTGGGCGTGGGCGATGTCGGTCGCGGTGACGTCGCGGATCCCCTCGGTGAACACCTGGTCGCGCGTGACCTCGGCGTCGAAGGCCAGCGAGGCGAGGATCGCCGCCTTGGCGGCCGCGTCGTGCCCGTCGACGTCGGCGGAGGGGTCGGGCTTCTCGGCGTACCCCAGGTCCTGGGCCTCGGCGAGGACGGGCTCGAGGTCCGCCCCCTCCTCGGTCATGCGGGTCAGGATGTAGTTGGTCGTCCCGTTGAGGATCCCGAGGACCTTCCGGACGCGGTCGCCGGCCAGCGACTCGCGCATCGGCTTGATGATCGGGATCGCCCCCGCGACGGCTGCCTCGTACTCGAGGCGCACCGACTGCTCCTGGGCGGCCGACAGCAGCTCGGCGCCGTGGGTCGCGATCAGCTCCTTGTTCGCGGTCACGACGCTCTGGCCCGACTTCAGGGCGGCGAGGAGCAGGTCCCGGGCGGGGTCCACCCCGCCCATCACCTCGACGACGATGTCGACCCCGTCGGCGCCGACGACCGCGGAGGGGTCGTCGGTCAGTGTGGCACCGGCGGCGTGGAGGGCGTGCATCGCCTCGACGTCGCGCGGCTTCGTGCGGTCGCGGACCGCCACCGGGCCGACCTGCAGCCGGGCGCCGACCCTCCCCGCGATCTCGTCGGCGTGGTCGTGCAGCAGCCGGACGACCCCGGAGCCGACGACCCCGAGGCCGAGCAGGCCGACGGTCAGTGCGCGCTGATCACCAGTCATGGCCGCCGATCGTATGCGCCGGTCGACGACCGGAGGATCGCGCCGATCCTCGCCGTCAGGCGAGGGAGGCCCCGATCGTGCACCAGACCCGGCTCACCCGACGTCGGTCGCGAGGAGGTCCTCGACGGTCTCGCGCCGCACCACGAGCCGGGCGTCGCCGTCGGCGACGAACACGACCGGGGGCCGCAGGACCTTGTTGTAGTTCGAGCCCATCACGTGGCCGTAGGCACCGGTGACGGGGGTGGCCAGCACGTCGCCGACGGCGAGGTCGTCCGGGACCGCCCCGTCGCGCACGAGGATGTCGCCGGACTCGCAGTGCTTGCCGACCACGCGGACGCGCCGCGGGCGGGGGGCGTCGACGGCCCGGGGCAGGAAGGTCTCGTAGCCCGAGCCGTACAGGACCGGTCGGGGGTTGTCGCTCATCCCGCCGTCGACGGCCACGTAGGTGCGGATCCCCTCGAGCGGCTTGATCGTCCCGACCGTGTACAGGGTGATCGCGGCGGCCGCGGTGATCGCCCGGCCCGGTTCGACCCCGATCGCCGCGGTGATCCCCAACCGCGCGGCTGCCGCCTTCAGCTCCGCGGCCCACTCGGTGATCGTCGGCGCCGCCTCCCCCTCGACGTAGGGCACGCCCAGGCCGCCGCCGATGACGAGCTCGGGCAGGTCGAGGGGGGCGGTGAAGTCCGCGAGGACCGACAGGGCCTTCGCGAAGGAGCCGGCGTCGAAGACCTGTGAGCCGATGTGGGCGTGGATGCCGACCAGGTCCACGGCATCCGAGGCGCGGGCGCGCGCCACGGCCCGCTCGGCCACGCCGGTCGACACGGTGAAGCCGAACTTGGTGTCGTCGTGGCCGGTGGCGACGAACTCGTGGGTCTCCGCCTTCACCCCCGGCGTGACGCGCAGCAGGATCTGCGGCACCGGCGCGCCGGTCGCGACCAGCGCCTCGATGCGGTCGAGCTCGTCGTCGCTGTCGACGATGATCCGCCCGACGCCGGCCTCGAGGGCGGTGTGGAGCTCGGCGGCCGACTTGTTGTTGCCGTGCAGGTGGGTGCGCGAGGCGGGGACGCCGGCGGCCAGGGCGACGGCCAGCTCCCCGCCGGTGGCGACGTCGATCGCCATCCCCTCGTCGTGGGCGAGGCGGGCCATCGCCCGGCACAGGAAGGCCTTGGAGGCGTAGGTGGCGTGGGTGCCGAAGGCCACCACCGCCTCGCGGCAGCGGGCGCGGAGGTGCGCCTCGTCGTAGACGAACAGCGGCGTGCCGAACTCGGCGGCGAGCTCGAGGGTGTCACAGCCGCCGATCACCAGTTGGCCGGCATCGCCGATCGTGGCGGTGTCGGGCAGCAGGTGTCGTGGCAGCGGGCCGGCCGGGCGGCCGTGGCGGGGCTCCGTCACATGCGCTCCCGCGGCGTGACCCCGAGCAGCCCCAGGGCTGCGGCCACGGTGACGCGGGTCGCCTCGCACAGCCAGTAGCGGGCGCTCGACAGCGCCTGGTCGTCGCCGACGACCTGGCACTCGGTGTAGAAGCGGTGGAACGCGTCGGCGAGGTCCTCGGCGTAGTGGGCGACCTTGTGCGGGGCGCGCTCCTCCGCGGCGCGGGCGACGGTCTCACCGAAGGCGTCGATGCGCCGGATGAGCTCCCGCTCGGTGTCGTGGTCGAGGAGGGCCAGGTCGGTCTCCTCGAGCGGCGTGGGGCTGAAGCCCTTCGCATCGGCGGTCCGCGCGATGCCGGAGATCCGCGCGTAGGAGTAGTTGATGTAGTGGACCGGGTTCGCGCGGTCCTCGGACACGACGCGGGCGATGTCGAAGTCCTGGGTGGTGTCCCGGGACGAGCGCAGGAAGGTGTAGCGGGTCGCGTCGGCGCCGACCTCGTCGACCAGCTCGTCGAGGGTGACGAAGTTCCCCGACCGCTTCCCCATGCGCACCGGCTCGCCGTCACGGAGGAGGTTCACCATCTGGCCGATGACGATCTCCACCACGCCCTCGGGGACGCCCTCGGCGCGGGCGATCGCGAGGAGCCGGCCGACGTAGCCGTGGTGGTCCGCGCCGAGCAGGTAGATCGCCAAGTCGAAGCCGCGGCCGACCTTGTCCGCCAGGTAGGCGGTGTCGGCCGCGAAGTAGGTCGTCACCCCGTCCGCCTTGACCAGCACGCGGTCCTTGTCGTCGCCGAAGTCGGTGGTGCGCAGCCAGATGGCGCCGTCCGCCTCGTAGGCGTGGCCGGACTCGCGGAGCTTGGCGATCGTCGCGTCGACCGCCCCGGAGTCGTGCAGGGTCCGCTCGGAGAACCACACGTCGATGTGGATCCCGATCGACTCCATCGTCGCGCGGATCTGGGCGACCATCGACTCGTAGGCCCGTTGGGTGGTGGTCGCGAGGTCGTCGGGGTCGACCCCCTCGGCCAGGAGGTCGGCGGCGATGTCGGCGACGTAGGCGCCGCGGTAGCCGTCCTCGGGGACCTCGGCGTCCCGCATCACGGCCTGCACGGACTCGCCGAAGAGCTGGATCTGGTTGCCGGCGTCGTTGAGGTAGTACTCGCGCGTCACCGCCCACCCGGTGGCCTCGAGCAGGCTCGCCATCGCGTCGCCGATCGCGACCCAGCGGCCGTGCCCGACGTGGAGGGGGCCGGTCGGGTTGGCGGACACGAACTCGACGTTCGCCGTCCGACCCGCGCCGGCGTCGCTGCGCCCCCAGCCGGCCTCGCCGGCGGTCACCGCGTCGCGCACGATCGCGCCGAGGGCGTCGGTGGCCAGGCGGAAGTTGATGAACCCCGGACCGGCGATCTCGACCGCGTCGATGCCCTCCGCGGTGGCGAGGGCGTCGACGATCGCCTGGGCCACCTCGCGCGGGGGGCGGCCGACCGGCTTGGCGAGGGTGAGGGCCACGTTGGTCGCCCAGTCCCCGTGGTCGGGGTTCTTCGGCCGCTCGAGCGCGGGCTCGCGGTCGGGGAGGCCCGCCTCCGCCAGGGCTTTGCGGATCGCGGTCGCCAGCTGCTCAGGTCCGATCATCGTCCGGCCAGGGTAGTCGGCGCCCGCGGGTCGACGACGGGGCGGTGACGGGACCCGACGGTGTCGGCGTCTGCCCGTCAGGCCCCCACGGGGCGATGACGCGAGGCGACGGCGGCACGACCCACCCGCCAGCCACCCACGGGGCGATGACGGGAGGCGACGGCGGCACGACGCACCCGCCAGGCACCCACGGGGCGATGACGCGACGCGGCGGCGGCACGACGCACCCGCCAGGCCCCCACGGGGCGATGACGGCGTGCGGGTCAGGTCCCCGACGTGGGGGCGTCCGGCTGGAAGAGCGTCAGCTGCACCCCGCCGGGGCCCTCGAAGCGGGCGTTGGTCGAGTGGAACGGCGTCGGCGTGGGTGGGGCGAGGGACTCGATCCCGGCTCGGCGGACCAACTCGGTCGTGCCCGCCACGTCCCCGACGCGGAGGGCGATGCGGACGCCGCCGGCGGGCCGCTCGCTCGCCTCGACCCCGTCGATGTAGGCGGCGTGGGCGGGGTCGGCCAGCTCGAGCGTGGCGCGTCCGGCTTCCAGGATCACGACCCGGCCGCCCGCCGACGAGACCGCCGGGACGGCCGGCATGCCGAGCACGTCCCGGTACAGGTGGACGGCGGTGTCGAAGTCGTCGACGGTCAGCACCAGGCGCAGCTCGTCCACGCCCGGGCCCGTGCGTCCGGCCACTACGCGGGGCAGGGCGTCGGGGCGGGCGAGGGCCGCCGGCCGTGCCATCGCACGTGGCGCAGGCCGTGGCCGAGCGCCTCGCGCACCCGGTCGGACCGGGACCGGCGCTCGGGCACGACCGGGGCGTCGGGCAGGGCGGAGAACGCGAGGTCCGCGGCACGGGCGCGGGCCAGGGGGTGGGTCCTCCCGAAGGTGGGGATCGACATCATCACGGCCTCCTCGTCCTGGTCGGCTCCGATCGGAGCCACAGGTCTGTCGATATCGACATAGTAGGTCTGTCGAAATCGACTGTCAACCGCCGCCGTGCGGTCTAGCGTGACGGCATGGCTGATGACGTGGACGAGGTCGTCGCGGCGTGGGGCGCCCGGCACCCCGACTGGGACCTCCGGGGCATGGCCGTCCTGGGGCGCATCTCGCGGCTCGAGCTGCTGGCGGAGGTCAGGCGGGCCGCGGCGATCCGGGACACCGGGTTGTCGACCGCCGACGTGGACGTGCTCGCGAGCCTGTGGCGCCACCCCGAGGGGCTCCGCCCGCGCGACCTGCGCTCGACGATGATGATCGGGTCGGGGACGCTGACCCCCCGCCTCGACCGGCTCGAAGCCGAGGGCCTGCTCTCCCGCGCCCCCGATCCGGAGGACCGCCGGGGGCGCGTGCTCACCCTCACGCCGCGTGGCCGGCAGCTCGCCCCGGAGGTCGTCCGCAGACTCCTCGACGTCGAGAACGGCCTGCTCGAGGCCGTACCCGGCGAGGTGCGGGCGCGCCTCGCCGAGGACCTGCGCACCCTCCTCGTCGCCGTGGAGGTCGACCGCGCCGACGCCGACGGGGGGTGACCGGGCCGGGCGGCGGCGGCGCTACGCCGCGTGCTCGGCGATGAGCCGGTTGACGAGCTCCATCAGGTCGATCGGGTCGAAGGGCTTGGTGACGTAGGCCTGCACGCCGAGGTCGGTGCCCTTGCGCACGTCGGCCTCCATCGCCCGCGCCGACAGGAAGATGATCGGGATGGTGCGCGTGCGAGGGTCCTGCTTGAGGGTCTCGGCGACCTGCCAGCCGTTCACGTTCGGCATCATCACGTCGAGGAGGATCAGGTCGGGCGGATCGGTCTGGACCTTCTCGAGCGCGTCCCTCCCGTCCACGGCGGTGACGACGTCGTGGCCCTCCATCTCGAGGTTCACCTCGAGGAGGCCACGGATGACGTGATCGTCATCGACTGCCATCACTCGTGCCACGACTCGATCCCTCCGCTGTGCGGTGCGTGCGCAGATCCTACAGCCGCACCCCCGCGGGATCGCGGCGGCGGCGCGGGCCGCGGGACGCAGCTGCGGGTCGTGGTATCACGTGGGCCATGCCCGAACTCCCGCTGCACGGCGTCCCGACCACCCACCTCCCGCCCTGGCCCGCCGACGCGGTCGAGGCGCTCGACGCCGCCCACAGGTCCGACGACCCGGTCGCCGGCCTGCGCGAGGTGGCCGCCGCGCACCCCGAGTTCCTCCCCGCGTGGGCCGACCTCGCCGACCAGGCGCTCGACGCCGGTGACCCGGTGGCCGGCTACGCGTTCGCGCGCGTCGGCTACCACCGCGGCCTCGACGCCATCCGGCGGGCGGGGTGGCGCGGCCAGGGGCCGGTGCCGTGGGCGCACGAGCCCAACCGCGGCTTCCTGCGCGCACTCGACGCGCTGCGCCGCGCCGCACTGGCGATCGGCGAGGCCGGGGAGCCCGAGCGCTGCCGGGACTTCCTCCTGCAGCTCGACCCCGACGACCCGCTGGGCGTCGCGGACGCGTAGGCGGACCCGGCCGGGGGAGGGGTTCCACCTGTCGCACCCCCGCCATAGGCTGCGGCCATGACCACCACCGACGTGCCCACCGGCGCCGACGCCGGCCACGCGCTCGAGGACCTGCTCGAGGCCCACCGCCGTGAGCTGACCGGCTACTGCTACCGGATGCTCGGCTCCCCCGCCGAGGCCGAGGACGCGGTGCAGGAGACGATGCTGCGGGCGTGGCAGCGGATCGACGCGTTCGAGGGGCGGGCCTCGCTGCGGACGTGGCTGTACCGCATCGCCCACAACGTCTGCATCGACATGCACCGCAGCCCCCAGCGGCGTGCCCGTCCGATGGACCTGGGCCCGTCGACGCCGCGGGCGCAGGCGCAGCTGGGCGAGCCGCGGGACGAGCACGCCTGGGTCATGCCGATCGCCGACGAGGCCGTCGTGGGGGGTGACGGCGACCCGGCCGCGGTCGCCGAGTCGCGCGAGAGCATCCGGCTCGCGTTCGTCGCCGCGGTCCAGCACCTGCCGCCGAAGCAGCGCACCGCGCTGATCCTCTGCGAGGTCCTCAAGTGGAAGGCCGCAGAGGCTGCCGCCCTGCTCGAGACCAGCACCGCGTCGATCAACTCGGCGCTCCAGCGGGCGCGCGCGACCATGGCCAGCCTGCAGGGCGAGCCGCTCGATCCCGTCGACCAGCCCGAGCACGCGGCGTTCGTCGAGCGCTGGCTGGACGCGTGGCACCGCTACGACGTCGACGAGCTGGTCTCGATGATGCGCGACGACGTGGTGCTCTCCATGCCGCCGTTCGACCTGTGGCTGACCGGCCCGGACGACGTGGCTGGCTGGTTCCTCAACGAGGGCGCCGGCTGCCGCGGCGGACGCCTGGTCCCGATCGCGCTGAACGGCACGGCGGGGTTCGGCAACTACAAGCTGGTGCGTCCGGGGCTGTGGGAGCCCTTCGGGATCCAGGTCGTCGAGGTGAGCGGCGGACAGGTCGTCGGCCACCACAACTTCCTGTACCCCGACCGGTTCACCGACTACGGGCTGCCGGCGCGCCTCGAGGGCTGACGGTTCAGCCGACCACGGCGGACACCTCGACCTCGACCTTCCACCGGGGGTCGAGCAGGCCGGCGACGACCACCATCGTCGCCACCGGCCTGACGTCGGAGAAGTGACGCCCGTGCGCCCGTCCGACGGCCTCCCAGTCGTCCGGGTCGGTCAGGTACATCCGGGTGCGCACGACGTCGGCCGCCGTCCCGCCGGCCTGCGCCAGGGCGTCGAGGGCGATCGCGAAGCACCGGTCGGCCTGGACCTCCGGGTCACACGGGCAGCTGCCGTCGGGCCACACCGGCGCGGTCCCGGCCACCTCGATGCGGTCGCCGACGCGCACCGCGCGCGAGAACCCGATCGGGCCCTCGTAGGGCGAGCCGCTGGCGACCCGCCGCCGCTGGACGCTCACCGCGCGCGCCCCGCGCGGGCCGGGTCCCCCTCGGCGACCGCCTTCAGCGCCCGCAGGCTGCGGCGGAAGACCGCCGCGACGTAGGGCACGACGACGTGGCGGGTGACAAGCTCGCCCAGGCGTCCGAGGGGCGGGTCGATGTCCTCGTACCAGGTGAAGATCGTCCCCCCCTTCCCGCCGGGCCGTCGGGTCGGGGCGAGCTCGAAGGCGCCGGTGCCGACGATGATGCGGCCGGTGTGGCGGACGGCGATCCGGCGGTGCTCCTCCCACCCGGTGACCTCCATCTCGTCGGTCACGACGACCCCGAAGGCGATGTCGGTGGGGACCCTCAGGGTCACGCCGACGCCCTCGCGGTGCGGGCTCGTCACCGACACCGACCGGGCGTCGAGCATCCACTCGCTCTGGGCCTCCCAGTCGATCAGGACCGACCAGACGTGGTCCACCGGTCGATGGATGTGGATCCGTTCCTCTACTCTTGCCATCTGGCCGGCAGGGTACCCAGGTCGGCCGAACCCAACGGCGACGCGGTGCCGCCTGCCCGCGGCCGTGCCCCTCCCCCTCCGCTGCGGTGCCCGTCGTGGCACGCGAGGGACCCACCGAGACCTCCCAAGGAAGCACCCTCCCATGTTCATCGAGCTCAACGGCGTCCAGCACCACTACGTGTCCAAGGGCGAGGGCCCCCCCGTGGTCCTCGTCCACGGCCTCGGCGGCAGCCTCCACACCTGGTGGGGGGTGATCGAGACCCTCAGCGTGCACCACCACGTGGTCGCCCTCGACCTGCGCGGGCACGGCCGCAGCGACGTCAGCTCCGGCGGGTACTCCGTCCAGCAGTGGGCCCAGGACGTCAACGCGCTGATCAGCGCCCTCGAGCTGCCGCCCGTCACGCTGGTCGGCCACTCCCTGGGCTCCCTCGTCGCCGAGCATGCGGCGCTCGACCGGCCCGAGGCGATCGACCAGCTGGTGCTGGTCGGCGGCATCTCCTGGTTCGAGCCGGAGACGAAGGCCGCGTACGAGCAGCGCGCGGACGCGGTGGAGGCGGACGGGCTCGACCCGATCGTCGACCAGTGGCTGGCCGGTGCGCTCGCGCCCCGCACGCAGGCGAAGCTGCCCCAGCTCGTCGGCCTCGCCCGCGACATGTACCTGCGCAACGACCCGACGGCCTACGCGCGGAGCTGCCGGGCGCTCACCTCCATGCCCCGCATCGCACGCGAGGACATCGGTCAGCCCACGCTCCTCGTCGTCGGGGACCACGACCGCTCGACGCCGATCGCGATGACCGAGGAGCTGCACGCCCAGATCCCCGTGTCGCGGGTCAAGGTGATCCCGACCGCGGCGCACTGGGTGATGCTGGAGCAGCCCGACGCCCTGGCCGCGGCCATCCTCGAGTTCCTGACCTGACCTGATCTCCTCAAGCCCCCTCCGCGGGACTAGGCCGTACGGGGCATCTTCGGAGATGGCCTCCGGTTGGGCGCGGCGATCGTCGATGCTGTCGGCGTCCACCCACCTCAGGCGGCCACCGCCGGTGCCCGCCCTCCGAGAGCCGAGCGCGGTCATGTCCACCGACGACGTCTACTCCCGCTTCACCGCCCGCGATCCCCTGCTGCTGGTCGCCCTCCACAACGGCGACCCCGACGTCATCCGGGCAGTGACCCGGCTGCTGCGGCTGACGCCGCTGTCGCACCTCGCGGCTCACCAGGCCTCGCTCGTCGACGTGCTGGCCGGCGTGCCGGAGGTCCACGGCCGCCTCCGCTCGACCTGGGGGCAGGAGGATCCCGAGCTCACCACCCGGCTGCTCACCTGGGCCGAGCAGCGCCGCGCGTCGGCGCTGCGGGCGCAGGCCGCCGCGGCCGCGCGGGACCTGACCAGCGTCTGACCGGCGCCCGGCGCCCGGCGTCAGGAGGGCGGGGCGAAGGGCCCGTCCCCCGCAGGTGGCGGGGTGGGGCGAGGGGCCCCAGGGCTCGGGAGGGGGGCGCGGGGGAAGGGGGGTCCGGGCGACGCGCTGCTCGGCGGTGGCGTCGCCGCCGGTCGTGGGCCGGGCGGCGGGGGGGCAGCACCCGGACCGCGGAGGGTCGGGGCCTGCAGCAGCGCCGCGATGCACAGCAGGAGCGCCTCGGGGTGGGTGCCCGCCGGCGGCCGGTGCCGCATCCGGTCGGCCATCGCGGTGGCGAGGTCCGTCGCGACCCGCGCGCGGTGCGCGGGCTGCAGCGACCCGGCGCGCAGCAGGAACCGCCGGACGAGCGCGTAGTCGGCGGCGTTCAACCCGCGGACGTCCAGCGTCGAGGCGTACCCGCGCAGGGCGGGCGGCACCTGCCAGAAGACGACCTGGTCGGCGGGGCTGGTGCCGGTCCGGTCGCGGATGATGACCGTTCCGGCGGCGAGGTCCCCGAGCCGCTGACCCTTCCGGGTGACGAGGGCGGTGACGACGGCCGGGATGCCGAGGAACAGGTAGAAGTCGACGAACGCGAACAGCCCGCGGATCGCGGCGTGGCGGAAGCGGACGGGCGCGCCGTCGGTGGTCACCACCCGCAGGCCGAGCGCGGCCTTCCCGGCGCTGCGGCCGCCGAAGAGGGTCTCGGACCCGACGGGGTACCCCCACAGGACGAGGAAGTTCAGCACCAGGATGACGACGATGAGCGGCCACGCCGGCCCGCCCCCGCTGGCGAGGGTGAACGCCCCGACGGCCGCCACGGCGAGCAGCACGAGGATGTACAGCACCGTCGCCATCAGGAACAGGTCGATCAGGATCGACAGGGCACGGCTGCCGACGTCCGCCAGCGGCAGGTCGACGCGCACCGCCTCCGGGGTGTACAGGGCGGACCGGCGGCCGGCCGCCCCCTCCTCCGTCGTCGTGATGTGACCCCTCCCGGGCGTAGCGTGGTGGCGTGAACCTGGACCGCTTCGTCGCGACGCACCAGCCGACCTGGCAGCGCCTCGACGCGCTCGCCAACCGTAACCCCTCGCAGCTGAGCGCGGACGACGTGGCCACGTTCGTGGCGGACTACCAGCGCACCTCGACCCACCTGTCCATGGCGCGCACCGTGTACGCCGACCCGGACCTGACCGCGCGCCTCTCACAACTGGTCGCCACCGCCGGCGCGACGTTGTACGGGAGCCGCCCCCGGACCCTCGCCCAGATCGCCCGGTTCTTCACCGAGACCTTCCCGGCGGCCCTGTGGCACCTGCGGTGGTACATCGTCACCGCGGCGGTGATCTTCGTCGGCGTCGCCGTCGGCCTGGGGACCTGGGTGGCGCAGTCGCCGCGGGCCCTCGACGCCGCCATCCCGCCGGCGGTGCAGGACGCGCTGGTCGCCGGCGACTTCGTCGAGTACTACTCCGACCGGCCGTCGGGCCAGTTCTTCGCCGAGGTCGGGCTGAACAACATCCAGGTCGGGTTCCTCGCCTTCGTCGTCGGCATCGCCGCCGGCCTCCCGACGGTGTACGTGCTGATCATCAACGCGGCCAACGTCGGCCTCGCCGGCGGGCTGTTCCACGCCCGCGGCGTCGGCGAGGTGTTCTGGGGGGTCATCACCCCCCACGGGCTGCTCGAGCTGACCGCGGTGTTCGTCGCCGCGGGGATGGGCCTCGCGCTCGGGTGGTCCTGGATCGCCCCCGGCGACGCCACCCGCGGGGAGTCGCTGCGGCAGATGGCCAGCCGCGCGATCACCGTGGTCACCGGCCTGGTCGTCGTCTTCGGGATCGCCGCGCTGATCGAGGGGTTCGTCACCGGCGCGCCGCTGCCGACGTGGGTCCGGGTCGGCGTCGGCGTCGTCGCCGAGGCGGCCTTCCTGGCCTACTGGATCGGGGTGGGCCGGGCCGTCGGGGCGAGGGGGTTGACGGGCACGATCGGCCAGGCCGACCGGCCGCTGTGGGATCCGATCCCCGCGGGAGGGTTGCCGACTGCCCGATCGGTCAATGATCTGTCCCGATGGACAAGCTCTGGACGTTCTTCGGCGACCTGATCTACGACCTGACCTACAACGCCGACATCACCCGCCGCGAGGCGGTCATGGGCGCGATCCGGGTGTGGAACCGGGGCGCGACCCGCTGACCCGGGACGCAGTCACAGCCGGCCGGCGGCCTTCAGGTCGAGGTACGCGTCGATCAGCCTGAGCGGCAGGCGCGTCGGCGGGTCGTCGACGACCTGCGCCCCGAGGCCCCGCAGCAGCCGGGCGCTGCGACGCCGGTCGGCCTCGGCCCGCAGCGCGGCGGCCATCCGGTACGCGGCGGTGGCGTCCCGCGGCGGACGGGTGGTCCACGCACGCACCGACGGGTCCGCCGGGCTGGCGACCAGCAGCAGGTGGCGGCGGGACAGCAGCGGGACGGCCGGTGCGAGGGACTCGGTGACCGGCGCCGCGGACAGGTCGGTGAGCACGACGACCAGCGCGCGACGGCGGTGGCGGACGAGCGCCTCGGCGAACGCCGCGGCGTAGTCGGGCTCGACCAGCTCGACCGGGACGTCGGCGAGCGCTTGGGTGATCCGGGCCAGCTGCGCCGTGCCGGTCCGCGGCGGGACGGAGGCGCCGACGACGTCGGCGAACGTGACCAGCCCGACCCGGTCGCCCATGCCGGTGGCCACGCGCGTCAGCGCCATCGCGGCGTCCATGGCGTGCTCCAGCCGCGGTGCGACACCTGCCCGCGCACCTCCCGGTGCGACTCCTGCTCGCGCACCTCCCGGTGCGACACCTGCTCGCGCACCTCCCGGTGCGACATCGTCGTCGACCGCGTCGCGGCCCATCCGCCCGGCCATCGTCCGGCCGTGGTCGAGCAGGATGAGGACGTGCTGGTTCCGCTCGGCCCGGTAGGTGCGGACGATCGGCTTGAGGGCCCGGGCCGTCGCAGCCCAGTCGATGCGGCGGCTCTCGTCGTCCGGGGTGTACTCCCGCAGGGATTCGAAGTCCGTGCCCTGCCCGCGCAGGCGGACGGTGCGCAACCCCTCGGCCTGGCGGCGGGCCTGCTGCAGCGCGAGCTCGGCGGTGTCGCGCGAGGGGAAGGCAGGGTGGACGCGGATCGTGCGGGCCACGTCGACGTCGGCCTGGCGCATCACGAGCCCGAGCGGTCCGTGGACGCGCAGCGTGATCGCGCCGAGCCCGATCGTGCCCCGCCGGGCCGGGGTCACCTCCCGCGCCGCGCTGCGCCGACCGCGGGCCGGCACGACCAGCCGGCCGCGGCGGTCGCCCACCCGCAACGACCCCGGGAGGGCGTCGGCCACGTCGACGACCAGCGCGCGCCCGACCGGGTTCCGGATGGTCCAGCGCAGCGTCGACGTCGCGTCGAGCACGAGCACGTCGTCGACCTCTCGGCGGATGCCGATCCGCGACGGCGCCGGCGCCAGCGCCCAGGCGACCGCGCAGGCGACGAGGACCACGAGGTCGCCCACCAACCACACCACCCCCGCCCCGGTCCCGAACGGCAGGAGCGCCAACCCGACGGCGACCAGCGCCGCGGCGACCCGCCACGTCGGGACGGGCCAGGCACGTCCGGACGGCGCGGTCGGCACCTCCCCGGCGGTCGGGTCGTCGGCAGCGGACCGCTCCCCCTCCCCCGGTGGAGGGGTGGGGGTCCCCGGCGCGGGCGGCGGGGGCGTCGGGGCGGTGGGGGCGCGCATCACGTCGGGCTCGGGAGCCGAGCTCAGCGGGGCACCGGCACCGCGGCCAGGATGCCCTGGAGGACGGTGTCGGCGTCGCCGCCCTCGAGCTCGACGTCGGGGCGGACCTGCACCCGGTGCCGCAGGGCCGGCAGGGCCATCGCCTTGACGTCGTCGGGGGTGACGTAGGTGCGACCGGACAGCCACGCCCACGCCTTCGCCGCCTTCAGCAGCATGGTCGATCCGCGCGGGCTGATGCCGAGGGTCAGTGACGGGGACTGCCGGCTCGCATCGGCCAGGGCGACGATGTAGCCGAGCACCGACGGGTCGGTCCGGATGGCGGCGACCTGCTGGCGGGCGGCGTCGAGCTCGGCGGCGCCCGCGACGGGCCGCACCCCGCTCTCGCGCACCGCGTGGGGGTCCATCCCCGCGTCGTGGCGGGCCAGCACCGTCTGCTCGTCCGCCGTGCTGGGGTAGCCGACGATCAGCTTGAACAGGAAGCGGTCGAGCTGGGCCTCGGGCAGCGGGTAGGTGCCCTCGTACTCGACGGGGTTCTGGGTGGCCACCACGAGGAACGGGACGGGCAGGTCGCGTGGGGTCCCCTCGACGGTGACGCGTCGTTCCTCCATCGCCTCGAGGAGCGCCGCCTGGGTCCGCGGCGGGGTGCGGTTGATCTCGTCGGCCAGCAGCAGGTTGGTGAACACCGGACCCTGTCGGAACCTGAACGCCCCCTGCAGCGACGTCGCCTCCGCGTCGTAGACGTTCTGGCCGAGCACGTCAGAGGGCATGAGGTCGGGCGTGAACTGCACGCGCGCCTGGTGCAGGTCCAGGGCGGCGCCGAGGGCCGACACCATCAGGGTCTTGGCCGTGCCGGGGACGCCCTCGAGCAGCACGTGGCCGCGGACCAGCAGGGCGGCCAGCAGCCCGGAGACGGCGCCGCCCTGGCCGACCACCACCTTGGCCACCTCGTCGCGGACCGCGATGATCGCGGCGCGGGGATCGGACGGCGCGGGGGGGATGTCGCTCACGGGGACGGGGCTCCTGTGGTCGTGGACGGGTGCGGGCTGGTCGGCGGTGCGGCGGTGCTGCCGTCCCGCGGGTCGGCGGTCTGGCGCTGGCGGATCCGGGCGACGGTCGACGCCGCCGCGTTGGCGTAGCGGACCAGTCCGGCGTCGTCGGTCGGGAGCGGCGCGAGCAGGAGGCTGCGGAGCGTCTCGGCGGTGAGGTCGGTGCGGGCCGCGGCGATCGTGACGAAGGTCTCGGGGTCGTCGACGGCGGGGATGCCCAGGCGCTGGGTGAGCTGGCGGTGGACGTGGGCCCGCATGATCGCCGCGGCCTCAGGGGCCCGCCCTGCGCGGGACAGCAGGTTGCCGACGGCGACCGTCGTCTCGGCGGCCTCGATGCGCACCGGGGTGGTCTCGCCGACCGGCCGGCCGTGGCGGCGCGCCCGCCACCAGACCAGGGCGAGCCAGGCCAGGGGGAGCTGGAGCAGCGCGTAGGCCACCTGGTCGCCGAGGAGGTCGGCGAGCCCCTCCCCCGCCCCCGCCCCCGCCGGGTCGTCCGGCGTGATCACGTGCAGGTCCGCCTCCCCCTCGGGGGTGAGGAGGTTGACCAGCAGCACGGCGGTGTCCTCGACGTCGAGCAGCTGGTTCGTGAGGGTGAACGGCCCGCCGATGCTGATGACCTCCCCCTCCCCCCGCGGCGTGCGGACCATCCAGTGGCCGTCGTTGCGCGGGAAGCAGCCCGTCGCGTCCGGCCCCAGGTCGAAGACCGAGCCGCCCTGCACCGCGACCCGGTCGACCCCGTCGACGAGCGGGTCGTCGCAGTCCGGTTCGATCGTGGGCTCGGTGAAGGCGATGCTGGTGACGCCGGTCAGGTCGGGGGCGAGGTCGCTGAACGGGTCGGCCAGGACGAGGCGCCCGCCGTCGGCCACCCAGTCGGTGACCGCCCCGCGCTGGGCGTCGGACAGGCCGTCGGTGATGACCAGGGCGACGCCGTCGTCGCCGGTCGGGGCGCCGTCGTCGACGCGCACGTCGACGCCGAGGCGCTCGAGGACCTCGACGATCCCGCGGGTCCCCACCGGGCTGGTCGACCGCGGGTCGAGGGGCGGGCCGGACCGGCCGCGCGGACCGATCGCGACGACGAGCACGACGACGACGATCGCACCGAGGAGGTACCGGAGGAGCACCTGGCGGCGGCTCGTCCCGGCCGGGTGCGCGGGTGCGCTCACCGGCCGGCGCCGACCGTGCGGCGCGGGACCGCGTCGACGATCCGCGCCTGCAGGGCGTGGACGGCGGCGAGGTCGTCGACGTCGACGGCGACACCGCCGTACCAGACGTCCTCGAAGCGACCGGTGAGGGTGGCGAAGGGGTCGGCGGCGGCCGGCAGGGCCGTGGTGACTGCGTGGAGGTACTCGCCGGTGGTCCGGCCGGGCACCTCGTCCACCAGGTCGGCGGCGGCGAGGACCGCGAGGGTCTCGCGGTACCGGCAGCGGAGCGCCTCGCGGTAGGCGCCCTCGCGGAGGTGCCGCTCGGCCTCGTCGGCCCAGGACACCGGCGTCCGCCCGATCGGGCCGGTGACGACGGTCGACACGGTCGCGCCGCGTCGCAGCCTGCCGAGGAACACGACCACGGCGGTCAGCAGGGCGAGCACGATGGCGACCAGGGCCAGGGCCGCGACGATCGATCCCGCGCCGCCGTCGCCGTCGAAGCGGAGCAGCAGCCGTCCGAGCTGCTCCAGCGCGGCCTGCAGGGCGCGGTCGAGGAGGGACGGGCCGCCGGCCTCGGCGTAGTCGGCCTGGCTCAGCACCTCCTCGGCCGTGCGCCGGATGGTGTCGGGGTCCGCCTGGGCGAGGAGGCCGATCACGGCCGCGCTCCTGCGGCGGCGCGCATCTGGTCGAGGATGACGTCGAAGTCGTGGCCCTCCTGGCGGATCCGCAGGTCGCTGTGGAGCAGCACCATGGCGGCCGCGGTGAGGGGGACGACGATGAGCTGGCTGAGGACGTTGGCGGCGGCGATCAGGACCCAGGCGAAGCCCAGCCCGCCGATGATGCCGATCGCGTTGGGGATCCCGGCCAGCAGGACGGCGATGAGGTTGAAGACGAAGCTGGTGCCGACGACCACCCCGGCGGTGCGCCAGTAGGCGCGGCGCGCGAGGGTGATGCCGTGGCGGATCGCGTCCGCGCCGGAGCCGTCCTCGAGCACCACCGCCGGGGTGACCACGGCGACCAGCGGGGTCAGCCCGATGGCCGCGATGACGCCGAGCACGATGAAGACGGCGACCAGCGGGGCGACGCCGGCGACCCCGGCCAGCACCGCGAACCCGAGCAGCAGGCCCCGGGCGATCAGGAACCCCACCGCCGCGCCGACGAGCCACCCGGCCCTGCGCACGGCGACGCCGGTCGAGCGTCGGAGGTCCGCGGGGCGTCCGGACGCGACCTGTCCGGCGGCGTGGGCGAGCGCCCCGGCGAGGACGGGGGTGACGACGAACTGCACGACGAGCGACAGGACGGTCGCGCCGGTCACCCCGCCCTCGCCGAGCAGGATCTGGGCGCCGGTCGGATCGTCGAGGATGCCGCTGACGCCGAGGACCAGGGCCTCCCGCTGCACGAAGGCGGTGACGAGCTGGAGGGGGACCATGACCGCGAGGACCAGCGCGACCATGGGCCGCAGCCCGGCGCGGAAGACCGCGAAGGACCCGTCGAGGATGTCGGTGAAGCGCAGCGGCCGGACCTCCACGACCCCGCGGGTGGTGTCGTACGCGGGGCGGGAGGGGGCCACGGGCGGCGGGGGTCCCTCGGGGCGGGGACCCCCTCCCCAGGCACCGGGCTGATCAGCCATCGAGGACCGAAGCCGGCGGGTGGGGCTCCATGGCGGCGGCAGCCGCGAGGTCCCTGGTGGTCGTCGGCGGCGGGGACGTGCCGGCGGTCTGGCGCAGGTGGTCGTGGATCGCCGCGATCTGGCGGAGGTGGGCGTCCACCCACCGCGGGTCGTAGCCCGCCACGACCAGGGGGAAGTCGTGCCGGCGGATGTCCGCACCGGTGAGGGTGGGTTCCAGCCGGGCGGGGACGAAGCGGGCGCGCGGCGGGACGACCTCGGCGTACAGCGCCCAGACCAGCAGGCCGGCGAGGACGATGGACACGCAGACGATGGGGATCATGACGTGTGGGGCACGATACCGGCTGGCATGCGGATGACCTTCCCGACCCGGACGTTCGACTTCGACACAGAGGTCGCGGTGATGGCCATCGTGAACCGGACGCCGGACAGCTTCTACGACGAGGGGCGGACGTTCGGGCTGGAGGCCGCCGTGGACCACGCCCTCGCGCAGGTGGCCGACGGCGCGGACATCCTCGACGTCGGCGGGGTGAAGGCCGGTCCGGGTGAGGACGTCAGCGAGTCCGACGAGCTCGACCGCATCATCCCCTTCGTCGAGGCGTTCCGCGCCCGCTCGTCGGCGGTGCTCAGCATCGACACGTTCCGGCCCCGCGTCGCCCGGGCGGCGCTCGAGGCGGGCGCGGACATCATCAACGACACCTCGGCGCTGGCCGACCCCGACCTGGCCGGCGTGGTGGCGGAGTTCCCCGATGCCGGCATGGTGCTCATGCACTCCGGCGGGGAGGTGCGCACCCGCCCGTACCGGAACCACTACGTGCCGGACGCGACGACGGCCATCACCGCCGAGCTGGCCCGGCTGGCGTCGCTGGCCGAGGCCGCCGGCGTGGCGCCGGACAGGCTGATCATCGACCCGGGGCACGACTTCCGGAAGAACACCCTGCAGTCCCTCGAGGTGACCCGCCGGCTCCCGGAGCTGTGCGCCCTCGGCTACCCGGTCCTCGTCGCGCTGTCCAACAAGGACTTCATCGGCGAGGCGCTCGACCTCGAGATCGGCGAGCGGGTCGACGCCTCCGTCGGCGCCGCGGTCGCGTCGGTGCTGCTCGGCGCCCGCCTGGTCCGCGTGCACGAGACCCGGGCCACCAAGCGCGCGGTCATGATGGCCGAGGCGATCATGGGCTGGCGCCCCCCGGCCCGGGCTTGGCGGGGCATGGAGTAGCCGCTCGACCGGCCAGGATCGCGCCGAACGTCGCCGTCAGGCGACGGAGGCCCCGATCGCGCCCACCTTCGCTGCGCCGCTGGGACCTCAGAGGGTCTGGACCTCAGAGGGTCTGGACCTCAGAGGGCCTGGACCTCACCGCCGTCGACGAGGACGACCTGGCCGGTGACGAAGGCGGCGGGCTCGCCGGCGAGGAACGTGGCGACGGCGGCGAACTCCTCGGGGCGGCCGACGCGGCCGAGGGGGATGCCGGCGGCCATCCCGGCGAGGCCCTCCTCGACGTCACCCGACCCGTCGGGTCCGGCGGCGAGGGACTCGAGCCGGCCGGTCCGCGTCGAGCCGGGGGCCAGGACGTTGACGGTGACCGTGCCCTGCCGGCCGGCCTCGGCGTCCTGTGCGGCCAGGTCTGCGACCAGCGAGCGGGCGTAGCCGACGACGCCCATGCGGGCGGTGTTGGACAGGGCGAGGGCGGGGATGGGCTGGCGCACCGACTTCGACGTGACGAAGAGGATCCGGCCCCACCCGGCGTCGCGGAGGTGCGGCAGGCCGGCCTGGGCCAGGTTGATCAGGCTGAGGAGGCTCAGCTCCACCGCGTCGCGGTAGGCCTGCACGTCGAAGGCGGTCGCCATCCCCTGGGGCGGACCGCCGGCGTTCGCCACCAGCACGTGCAGCGCGCCGTGGCGCGCGGCGACGTCGTCGAGCCACGCCCGCGCCGCACCGTGGTCGGTCACGTCGACCGCGGCGGCATCCAGCCCCTCGGCCCTCGCGGCCTCGACCTTGCCGGCGTCCCGCCCGCACACCGCGACCGTCGCCCCTCGGCGCGCATCGCCTCCGCCGTGGCCCGTCCCAACCCTGAGGTGCCCCCGGCGATCGCCACGACCTTGTCCTGCAGTCCGAGATCCATGGCCTGCACGCTACCCCCCGCCCAGCACGAGGTCCGGGTCGCGGTCGAAGGGCACCTGCTCGCAGTCCGGGCCGTCGGGGGGCGTCAGGTCCGCGGCGTCGACCTGCCAGTCGGCCAGCCCGGCGGTCAGGGACGCGAAGTCGATGACTAGGTCGCCGTCCGCGTCCACCGACGTGCTGAACCGGTCGAGGGAGCGGGGGGCGGGCCCCTCCACGACCAACCCGCGCCGGTCCCAGCGCGACCCGGTCGCGTTGGCGCCGAACCCGCCGCTGCTCGGGCACCAGCCGACGCCCTGGCGGCCGTACTCCTCGGCGAGCGGCCCGTTGGTGTTGAAGGCGACCACGCGGCCGTCGACCGCGGTGAGCCAGGCGCAGGGGTTCGACCCGCCGAAGCACACCCGGCGCGGCCGGTCCTCGACGGCGGCCGCGACCCGGTCGGCGGGACCGACGACGACCGTGGACCCGCCGGGTGACAGGCCGCTGTAGAAGACCAGCCCGACGACCGCGACGGCGGCGAGGGCGAGCAGCGGGAACGCCCCGCGGAGCACCCGCACCCTGGGGTCGTCCGGGTCCGGTCCCGGGCCTCGGCTGCGGACCAGGGCGCGCGGGCGCGACGGTCCCCCCGGAGGCGGGCTGGCGGGGCTCGAGCCGTCCGGGAACCGGGGGTCGAACGGGTCGATCCGGCCCTGGTCAACCATGCGGCGGCCAGTCTACGGTCGTCACGGGATCACCCCAGGTGACGCCGTGACCGCGCGGCGGCCAGGGACCAAGGTCCCGACCGGCCCGGTCCGACCGGACTGGCCGGGTCACGGACCGGACGGCACTGTTCGGCTCGAACCAGAACCAGGTCGACGAGGACGGTCCCCATGCACACACAGGTGGTTGACGGCAACGAGGCCGCGGCGAGGGTGGCCTACGCGCTGAGCGAGGTCGTGGCCATCTACCCGATCACACCGGCATCGCCGATGGGCGAGCTCGCGGACGCCTGGGCCGCCGCCGGCCGCGCCAACCTGTGGGGGTCGGTCCCGCGGGTCGTGGAGATGCAGAGCGAGGCCGGTGCCGCCGGCGCGCTGCACGGCGCACTCCAGCGCGGCGCCCTGGCGACGACGTTCACGGCGTCCCAGGGCCTGCTGCTGATGCTGCCCAACATGTTCAAGATCGCCGGCGAGCTGACCCCCGCCGTCATCCACGTCGCGGCGCGGACCGTCGCCACGCACGCCCTGTCGATCTTCGGCGACCACTCCGACGTGATGGCCGCGAGGACCACGGGCTGGGCGATGCTGGCGTCGGCGTCCGTGCAGGAGGCCCAGGACATGGCGGCGGTGTCCCACGCCGCGACGATGCGGACCCGGGTGCCGTTCCTCCACTTCTTCGACGGGTTCCGGACCTCCCACGAGCTGAACCGCATCGATGCGATCGACGACGAGGTGCTGCGCGCCCTGGTCAGCGACGACGACGTGGTGGACCACCGCCTCCGCGGGCTCGACCCCGACGCCCCCGTGCTGCGCGGATCCGCCCAGAACCCCGACGTCTTCTTCCAGGCGCGCGAGGCGGCGAACCCCTTCTACGCCGCGGTGCCGGACGCCGTCGCCGCGGTCATGGACCGCTTCGGCGAGCTGACCGGCCGGCGCTACGGCCTGGTCGAGTACCTCGGCCACCCCGAGGCCGAGCGGGTGCTCGTCCTGATGGGCTCCGGCGCGGGCGCGGTCGCCGAGGCCGTCGAGCACCTCGCCGGGCAGGGCGAGCGCGTCGGGGCGGTCGTGGTCCGGCTCTACCGGCCGTTCCCCGCCGAGGCGCTGCTCGACGCCCTGCCCCCGACCACCCGGCACCTCGCCGTGCTCGACCGGACCAAGGAGCCCGGCGCGGTCGGCGAGCCGCTGTTCACCGACGTCACCGCGGCGCTGGTCCGCGCGGTGGTCGACGGGCGGATCGCCGCCGCCGACGTGCCGCGGGTCACCGGCGGCCGCTACGGCCTGTCCTCGAAGGAGTTCACCCCGGCGATGGTGGCCGGGATCTTCGAGTCGCTCGCGAGCCCCGAGCCGCCGCGGGAGTTCACGGTCGGGATCCTCGACGACGTGACCCACCTCTCCCTCCCGCCGGGTGACCTCGATCTGCCGCGACGCGAGGGCGACGTCAGCGCGGTCTTCTACGGCCTCGGCAGCGACGGCACCGTCGGCGCGAACAAGAACACCGTCAAGATCGTCGGCGAGAGCACCGACCTGCACGCCCAGGGCTACTTCGTCTACGACTCGAAGAAGTCCGGGGCGCAGACCGTCAGCCACCTGCGCTTCAGCCGGCAGCCGATCACGTCGACGTACCTGATCTCCCAGGCCGACTTCGTCGCCTGCCACCAGTTCGGGTTCCTCGGCACCCGCGACGTGCTCGGCATCGCCCGGCACGGCGCCACGGTCCTGCTCAACGTGCCGTTCCCCGCCGAGGAGGTCTGGGACGCGATGCCCGCACCGGTGCAGGAGCAGATCCTGGCGAAGGACCTGCGCGTCTACGCCATCGACGGGCACCGCGTCGCCCGCGAGGTCGGGCTGGGCGCGCGCATCAACACGGTGATGCAGCCGTGCTTCTTCGCCCTCGCCGGCATCCTGCCGCGCGACGAGGCGATCGAGGCGATCAAGGAGTCGGTCAGGAAGACCTACGGCCGCCGCGGCCGCGAGATCGTCGACCGCAACATGGCCGCGATCGACCGTGCGCTCGAGGAGCTGGCGGAGGTGCCGCTCGGCACGTCGGTCACCTCGACCCTCGGGCTCCGCCCGCCGGTGCCGGAGGGCGTGCCCGATTTCGTCGAGCGGGTCACGGCCCGCATCCTCGCCGGGGAGGGGGACCTCCTGCCGGTCAGCGCCCTGCCGGTCGACGGGACGTTCCCGACCGCCACGACGCAGTACGAGAAGCGCGCCATCGCCCAGGAGATCCCGGTGTGGGATCCGAGCATCTGCATCGACTGCGGCAAGTGCGCGATCGTCTGCCCGCACGACGCGATCAAGATGAAGGTGTACGAGCCGGAGCACCTCGAGGGGGCGCCGGAGACCTTCCAGTCCAAGGGCTTCAAGGCCCGCGAGCTCGAGACCCCGCACCTGCTGACCATCCAGGTGTCGCCCGACGACTGCACCGGCTGCACGGTCTGCGTCGAGCAGTGCCCGGCGGTCTCGAAGACCGAGGTCGGGCACAAGGCGATCAACATGGCGCCGTACGCCGACCACCGGGACGTCGAGCGCGCCAACCTGACCCACTACGAGTCGATCCCGCCGCTCGACCGCGCCAAGCTCAGCCACGACACGGTCAAGGGGTCCCAGGTCCTCCAGCCGCTGTTCAGCTACTCGAGCGCCTGCGCCGGCTGCGGGGAGACCCCGTACCTGAAGCTGCTCACCCAGCTGTTCGGCGACCGGATGCTGGTCGCCAACGCCACCGGCTGCTCCTCGATCTACGGCGGCAACCTGCCGACGACCCCGTGGAGCGTGAACGCCGAGGGCCGCGGACCGGCGTGGTCGAACAGCCTCTTCGAGGACAACGCCGAGTTCGGCCTGGGCATCCGCCTCGGCTACGAGCAGCAGGGCGCGGTCGCCCGCGAGCTGCTGGCCGGCCTGGGCGGCACGATCGGCGACGACCTGGTCCGCGCCGTGCTCGACGCCGACCAGACGACCGAGCCCGGCATCGTCGCCCAGCGCGAGCGCATCGCCGCGGTGCTGGCCCGCCTGGAGGGGTCCGACGACCCGCGGGCGGCGCACCTCCGCAGCCTGGCCGGTGCGCTGGTCCGCAAGGACACGTGGATCATCGGCGGTGACGGCTGGGCCTACGACATCGGCTTCGGCGGCGTCGACCACGTCCTCGCGAGCGGCCTCGACGTGAACATCCTGGTGATGGACACCGAGGTGTACTCGAACACCGGCGGGCAGGCGTCGAAGGCGACGCCCCGCGGTGCGGTGGCCAAGTTCGCGACGGCCGGCAAGCCCATCCCGAAGAAGGACCTCGGGATGCTGGCGATGCAGTACGGCACGGTCTACGTCGCCCAGATCGCGATGGGCGCCAACGAGGTCCAGACCGTCCGGGCCCTGCAGGGGGCGGCGGACTGGCCCGGCCCGTCGCTGGTGCTCGCCTACTCGACCTGCATCGCGCACGGCTTCGACATGAAGAACTCGATGCACCAGCAGCGGGACGCGGTGAAGAGCGGCTACTGGCCGCTGTACCGCTTCAACCCGACCCCCGAGGAGCACGGCAAGCCCTTCCACCTCGACAGCCGCAAGCCGGCGATGCCGTTGCGGGAGTTCACGGGGAAGGAGGCGCGCTACGCCATGCTCGAGCGGTCCGACCCCGTCCGCGCCGCCCACCTGATGGAGCTGGCCCAGGCCGACGTCGACGAGCGCTGGAGCTACTACGAGCAGCTCGCCGGCGTGGAGCGCTCCATCCCCCACGAGCCCGGCGCGATCGTCGACGAGGCCGGCGCGGCCGCAGAGGAGAACAGCTGACATGGACCTGTCCACCACCTACCTGGGCCTCGACCTGCGGTCGCCGCTCGTGGCGTCGCCGGGTCCGCTGACCGGGAAGATCGACTCCCTCAGGGCCCTCGAGGCCGCGGGCATCGCCGCGGTGGTGCTGCCCTCGCTGTTCGAGGAGCAGGTCATCCACGACGAGATGTCGACCAGCGCGCTGTTCGACGTCGACCAGGGCAACCCCGAGGCGTCCAGCTACTTCCCCGACCTGCAGGGCATCGAGTCGATCAGCGACCGCTACCTCCGCCACGTGGAGGAGGCCAAGCGGGTCCTCGAGATCCCGGTGATCGCCAGCCTCAACGGGGTCAGCGCCGACGGGTGGGAGCGCTATGCCCGCCTCATCCAGGACGCCGGCGCGGACGCCCTCGAGCTGAACCTGTACCGCGTCGCCGCCGACGTCGACACCTCCGGCTCGGCGATCGAGGCCGAGCAGCTCGACCTGGTCCGGGCGGTCGACGAGGTCACCTACATCCCGCTCGCGGTCAAGGTCAGCCCCTACTACACCGCGTTCGGGCACTTCGCCGCCCGGCTGGTGGCGGTCGGAGCTGATGCGCTGGTGCTGTTCAACCGCTTCTACCAGCCCGACATCCACCCCCAGACCAGGGCGGTCGTCCCCGCCCTCGAGCTGTCCAGCCCGTCGGAGCTGCGGCTGCCGCTGCGGTGGCTCGGCATGCTGCACGGGCGGTTGTCCGCGGACCTCGCGGCCACGACGGGCATCCACACCGGCCTCGACGCGGCCCGGGCCCTGCTCGCCGGTGCCGACGTGACGATGATGACGTCGGCGCTGCTGCGCTACGGCCCGTCGCAGGTCTCGACGGTGGAGCAGGCGCTGGTCGCCTGGGGCACCGAGCACGGCTACGCCTCGGTGGCCGAGCTGCGCGGCAGCGCGAGCCAGGCCAACGTCGCCGACCCGGCTGCCTTCGAGCGCGCCAACTACGTCCAGGGCCTGATCGACTTCGCCAACAGCTTCCAGAGCGCCCAGGGGCACGGCCCCTGGTAGGCGGGGCGCGACGGCGGGCGCGCCGGCGGATGGCTGAGGTGGTCAGCCGTCCGCCGGCGGCAGCCCCTCGCGGGCCAGCCGCCGGTTGGCGTAGGCATCGTCGCCGGTGACGTCGCGACCGAACCACGCGGGAGGGGTGAAGGAGTCCGCCGCCGCGGCCGACGGGAACTCGACCTCCACGGTCATGAGCCCCTCGAGGTCACCGGCGTAGACGTCCAGCTCGGCGGTGTAGGGGCCGACCGGGAGCTCGTGGCGGACCTTCTCGACCCGCGCGCCCCCGGTGTGGGCCCACAGCCCCTCGAAGGTGTCGTCGTCGACGGCGATCTCGAACTCGTCGCGCGACAACCCCGCACCGACCTTGACCGTCAGCTGCCGGGCGCCTCCGCGGTCGCGCAGGCGCACCTCGGGATCGCCGTCGGCACCGGTCAGGTAGCCCTGGCGGATCGGCGTGCCGTCGGCGCCGGGACCCACCTCACCGGGTGGGCGCGCCACCAGCCACTTCCGCTCGATCTCCTGCACGTGCCGGCTACGGCGCGATGTCGGCCGGGTTCGGGGTGGGGTCGTCCTTGCCGCGGCCGCGATCACGATCCCGCTCGTCCGTCGGCTGGTCGAGCCCGAACTCGTCGCTGACCTCCTCGCCGGCGGTCACCAGCTCCTCGTCCTCGCGACGTGCCTCGGCGGGGCTCGGCTGGTCGTCGCGGCGGTCGTGGTCACCCATGAGACGCTCCTCTCTCGGTCGTGTCCGTCGGGCAGACCCTTCCCCGCCGGCCGGCAGCGCCACGCATCCGCTGGCGTCGCCACCGGCGGTCCCACCACCACCGGCTGGGGATCGGAGTCGAGGAGCCATCCCCGGCAGGGGTCGCCGACGCCGAGCCGGGGTCCTGCCCCTTGGCGTCGCCGGTAGCCTGCCGCACGTGCCGACCGGACCGTCCGACCACCGCCCTTCCCGCACGCCCTACGCGCTCGCACTCCAGCGGGCGCTGCACGAGGCGGGGATCGCGTGGCCCGTGATCGTCGTCGACCGGGCGCGCCTGGACGCCAACGTCGACGTGGTGACGCGCCACCTGCCCGACGGGATGGGGCTCCGGCTCGTCGCCAAGTCGCTGCCGTCGGTCGAGCTGCTGGCCCACGTCCGCCGCCGCGCGGGCACCGACCGGCTGATGACGTTCAACCAGCCGATGCTGACCGCGCTGAGCATCGCGATGCCCGACGCCGACCAGCTACTCGGCAAGCCGCTGCCGGTCGGCGCGGCGCGGGCGTACCTCGAGTCCCTGCCCGACGTCTCGGTCGCGCGCCGGGTGCAGTGGCTGATCGACACGCCCGCACGGCTCGGGCAGTACGCCGGCCTCGCCCGCGAGCTGGGCGTCGACCTGCGCATCGCCCTCGAGCTCGACGTCGGGCTCCACCGGGGCGGGCTCGTGCCGGGCCCGGCGCTGGACGCGACGCTGCGGGGCATCGCCGACGACGACCGGCTGACCCTCTCCGGCGTGGTCGGCTACGAGCCGCACGTGCCCCACATCCCCGACGTGCTCGGATGGCGCGACCGGGCGCTGCGACGGGCCTGGCGGACGTACCGGTCGGTGCTCGACCGGGTCTCACAGGTGCTCGGCGGTCAGGTCGTCGGCGACCTGACGCGGAACGCCGGCGGCAGCCTCACGTACCGCTGCTACACCGACACGTCGGTCGCGGACGAGGTCAGCGTCGGGTCTGCGCTGGTCAAGCCGTCGGACTTCGACCTCGACGGCCTCACCGACCACGTCCCCGCGGCGTTCATCGCGACGCCGGTGCTGAAGGTGCAGCCGACGCGCATCCCCGGCCTCGAGGCCGCGGCGCCGCTGCTGGGGCGCCTGGCGCCGGGCGACACGACGAGCGTGTTCATCCACGGGGGCAACTGGCTGGCCGACCCGGTGGACCCGCCGGGCCTGGCGCCCCACCGGCTCGTGGGGCGGTCCTCGAACCAGGAGATGCTGACCGGCGGACCGGACCTCGACCTGGCCGTCGACGACGTCGTCCTCCTGCGGCCCCGCCAGTCCGAGGCGGTCCTCCTGCACTTCGGTGACCTGGTGGTCGTCGAGGGCGGGGCGGTCGTGGACCGCTGGCCGGTTCTCCCGGCGTCGGCCAGAACCCCCCGCCCCCTCCGCCCGCCTCCCCGGTCAGCCCTCCTCGGCGGGGCCTGCCTCGGCGAGGACCGCCTGGGCGGCCGCCAGCCTGGCGACGGGGACCCGGTAGGGCGAGCAGCTGACGTACGTCAGCCCGTACGCGTGGCACCAGGCGATCGAGGCGGGGTCGCCGCCGTGCTCGCCGCAGATGCCGACGTCGAGGTCGGGGCGTGTCCGGCGACCGGCCGTGACGGCCATGTCGACGAGCACACCCACCCCGTCGGGGTCGAGGGTCGCGAACGGGTTCTGCTCGAGCAGCCCGTCGCGCAGGTAGTCGAGCAGGAACCCCGTCTCGGCGTCGTCGCGGCTGATGCCGAACGTCGTCTGGGTCAGGTCGTTGGTCCCGAAGCTGAAGAAGTCGGCCTTGGTGGCCAGCTCCCCGGCGACGAGCGCCGCGCGCGGCGTCTCGACCATCGTGCCGATCGGCACCTCCAGCTCGACGTCGCGCTCGGCGAGGACCGCCGCCGCCTCCTCGGCGACGAGGTCGCGGACCACGGCGAGCTCGCGGAGGTCGCTGGTCAGCGGGACCATGATCTCCGGCTTCGGCTCGTACCCCTCCTCGATGGCCTGGCAGGCGGCCTCGACGATCGCCCTCGCCTGCATCTGGGCGATCTCGGGGTACAGGATCGCCAGGCGGACGCCGCGCAGGCCGAGCATCGGGTTGGCCTCGTGCAGGGCGAGCACACGTCGCTGGGTGTCCTCGTCCGCGCGGAGCCGGGCCAGGAGCTCGTCGACCGCTTCGAGGGATGCGGCCTTCGACAGCCGGATCTTCGCGTCGGTGATCCGCTCGGAGAGCTCCTCGTAGGTCGGCAGGAACTCGTGCAGCGGCGGGTCGATCAGCCGGATGATGACCGGCAGGCCGGACATCGCCCTGAACAGCCCGAGGAAGTCGCTGCGCTGCATCGGCAGCAGCTCGTCGAGGGCGCTGCGACGATCGGCGACCGACTCGCTCATGATCATCCGCTGCATGATCGGCAGGCGCTCGGACTCGAAGAACATGTGCTCGGTCCGGCACAGGCCGATGCCCTCGGCGCCGTAGGTGCGGGCGCGCTCGGCGTCGACCGGGTAGTCGGCGTTGGCACGGATCCCCAGGACCCGGATGTCGTCGGCCCACTCGAGCAGCGTGGCCAGCCACTGGTCGCTGATGTCGGGCACGAAGGTGTCCAGCTGCCCGACGAACACCTCGCCGCTCGAGCCGTCGAGGGACACCCAGTCCCCCTCCTCGAGCTCGAAGCCGCCCAGGGTGGCGGTCTTCGCGCCGAGGTCGATGTCGAGGGCGGCGACGCCGACCACCGCGGGCTTGCCGAACTGGCGGGCGACGAGCGCGGCGTGGCTGGTCCGGCCGCCCCGGCTGGTCAGGATGCCCTTGGCGGCGAGCATGCCGTGGACGTCGTCCGGCTTGGTCTCGGGCCGGACGAGGATGACGTCACGCCCGTCGCGGGCCCAGCGCTCCGCGGTGTCGGGGTCGAACGCCACCACGCCGACGGCGGCACCGGGCGACACGTTCAGGCCGGTCGCGCACAGGCGGTGCTCCACCTCGGCCTGCGCACGGGCGTCGCGGTCGAGCTGGGGGTGCAGGAAGAAGTCGATCTGGTCCGGCTTGACCCGCTGGACGGCCTCGCGCTGGGAGATCGCACCCTCGGTCGCGAGGTCGACGGCGATGCGGACCGCCGCCTGGGCGGTGCGCTTGCCGTCACGGGTCTGCAGCAGCCACAGGACGCCGTTCTCGATCGTGAACTCGATGTCCTGCATGTCGCGGTAGTGCGACTCGAGGGTCTGGGCGGTCGCGAGCAGCTCGGCGTAGACCGCCGGCATGACGTCGCCGAGCCCCTCCACGGGCTGGGTGGCGCGGGTGCCCGAGACGACGTCCTCGCCCTGGGCGTTCATCAGGTAGTCGCCCTCGAGGCCCGGCAGGCCGGTGGCGCCGCTGCGGGTCATCGCCACGCCGGTGGCCGAGTCCTCACCGAGGTTCCCGAACACCATCGTCTGGACGTTGACGGCGGTGCCGAGGTCGTGGGGGATGTGGGCGGCGTTGCGGTAGTCGACGGCCCGCTTGCCGTTCCACGAGCTGAAGACGGCCTCCACGGCCAGGCGCAGCTGCTCGATCGGGTCGGATGGGAACCGCGGGGCGATCGCCTTGAACCGGGTCACGACGCCCTGGAGGTCCTCGACGGTCAGCTCCGCGTCGGTGGCCACGCCCCGCGCCTCGCGGGCGCCCGCGAGCACGTGCTCGAAGAGCTCGTCGCGCAGGCCGAGGACGACGGTGCCGAACATCTGGATGAGCCGGCGGTAGGAGTCGTACACGAAGTGCTCGTCACCGGTCAGGCGGATCAGGCCCTTCGCGGTCTCGTCGTTCAGCCCGATGTTGAGGACCGTGTCCATCATCCCGGGCATCGAGAACTTCGCACCCGAGCGGCACGACACCAGCAGCGGGTTCTCCGGGTCGCCGAAGTGCTTGTGCGTCTGGCGCTCGATCGCCTTCAGCGCGTCGACGACCTGGTCCCACATCCCCGGAGGCGTGCCATCCGCCTCGAGGAAGGCCAGGCACGCGGCCGTCGTCACGGTGAAGCCCGGCGGCACGGGGATGCCCAGGCGGGTCATCTCCGCCAGGTTCGCCCCCTTGCCGCCGAGCAGCGCCCGCACGTCGTCCCAGGTGCCGTGGAGGTGGGCGTCCACCTCGTCGAGCTGATCGAAGCGGTAGACCCAGGTCTCGGACATCTCCACGCACTCCTTCGTGAGCGTCAGCCGCAGCGCGGCGAGGATGACTGCTGCGACCATGCCCCCCGCGCGCGCCGGCGTCCGGGTCGAAGGACCCTGCGGCGCCCCGCGAAGGTCCCGGCGCGGCGGCTACCGTTGACCGGGTCCTGTCCGGCCGATCCCAGGGGACGGCACCGTGTCGAAGCCCAGCAAGTTCGTGTTCGTGTGCATCAACGAGCGGGACCCCGCCCACCCGCGGCCGTCCTGCTTCCCCGTCGGCGGGGCGGAGATCTTCAACGCGCTGCGCGAGGAGCAGGGCCGTCGCCGCAACGACGACGTCAAGGTGGTCGCCGCCCTGTGCCTGGAGGCTTGCCGGGTCGGCCCGGTCGTCGGCGTGTACCCCGACGACGTCTACTACGGGGGGGTCACCGAGGACGACGTGCCGGCGATCATGGACCACCTGGAGGGGGGCCAGCCCGTCGACTTCCTCCAGATCGGCGACGAGGACTTCCGCTACAAGGGCTAGTTCGGGCCTGCGGCCTGCAACTGCCACGAGTCGCTGCGCGACGCCTCTTCCCGTCCCGACCCGTCAGGCTCCCTGCGGTCGCGACTGGTCGGGCAGCCCCGCCAGACCCGTCCAGAGCACGCGGACGAGGTGGCCGACCAGCTGCTCCCGCGTCATCGACTGGGGCCCGCTGCGCTTGGACAGCCACCACTCCCCCGCCGACTGCACCATGCCGACCATCCCGTGGGCGAACGCCTCGGACCCATCGGTCTGCTTGCCCGCGCGGGTCAGCTCCGCCGCGACGATCGCGGCGATGCGGTCGGCGAGCTGGGCGGTGAACCGATCCAGGTACTCCGCCACGCCGGGGCTGTCGCTCGGCGCGCGGTGGACGAGGAACTCGTAGATCGCCGGCTCGGACTCGATGAACGTCAGGTAGGCGTCGATCGTCCGCTCGATCATCGCCCGCGGGTCGTCCGACGACCGCGTCCCCTCCTCGAGCAGCGGCTCGAGGCGACCGGCGTAGCGGATCGCGAGGGCCTGCACCAGGTCGCCCTTGTCGCTGACGTAGCGGTACAGGACCGGCTTGGTCACCCCCGCCGCAGCCGCGACGTCCGCCATGGTGACGCCCGCTCCGTCCTTGCGGATCGCGCTGTCGGCGGCGTCGAGGAACTGCTCGCGCCGCACGGCCCGGCGATCACGCGGCGGCGCGCCGCCCGGCGGCACGGCGGCACCCGACGCCGCGGCTGGAGCCGTGGCGTCGGTGACCTCCCGCGATGAGGGCATGGCCGGCAGGGTACCAGCGGTAACAGGTAGGGCGGTCAGCGGAGGTGGGCCGACGCCTGCCCGGCCGTCGTCGCCGACAGCGCGCTCACCCCGCCGAAGAAGGTGATGCGGTCGTACGGCCCGTGCGCCGCCATGTCGTCGAGGAGGGTGGTCGTCATCGTGTCCCGGGGGGTCAGCAGCAGCGGGATGCCCCGCGCGCCGGCGTAGGCGCCGCCCGCGAGCCCGTCGGGGAACGCCTCGACGCTGGCCACCGCCACCTCCCCGCCGGGCTCGTAGAGGTCGAGGAGGGCGCCCGAGATCTGGGAGGGCGTGCTGCCCACCACCCGGCCGTCGGCCTGCGGCGCGACCTCCGCCGCCACGTTCCCCATCGCGAAGACCGGCACGTCGGAGTGGGCGTCGAGGTACGCCTGGACCCCGGCCGGGATGCCCGATCGGTCGACCAGCAGCGCCACCCCGCCGTGGGGGGGCGTGAAGGCCCCGGCCAGCAGCGCCGCGGGGAAGTCGCCACCGAACGCGAGGACGATCTCGGCCGGCGAGTCGGTCGTGGCCTCGGCCACGGCCACGGCGGTCGAGAAGCGGCTGTCGCCGGCGATCCGCTCCACATCGTGACCCGCGTCGCGGAAGGTCTGGGCGACGACCTCCTCGAGCGCGGCCTCGCCGCCGAGGAGCAGGATCCTGCCCTGGCCCCCGAGCACGCGGGTCGCCTCGTCCAGCACGGCCTCGGGCACGCGGTCGCGGTGGGTCAGCAGCAGCGGGGCGCCGTTGGCGACCGCGAGCGGCGCGCCGACGACGGCGTCGGGGAAGTCGCTCGCGAGCGCGACGACGACCGCGTCGGCCTGGCCGTCGTCGATGGCTGCGGCGGAGATCGCGATCGCGGTCTCGACGCGGCTGGGTCCCTCCAACCGGGTGATCCGCTCGGCGCCGGCGGGGACCTCACGCGGCACGGCGACCTGGTCGCCGTCGCCCGGGGCCAGGTCGACCAGCGCGTCCGCCGTGCCGCGGGAGCGGTCGTAGAGGAACCCGGCGACGACCTCGACGGGGTCGGCCGCGGCGGCGCAGTCCGCCGGGATCCCGGCGTGGTAGGTGCCAGCCTCGAAGGCCGCCGCACCGGAGCACACGAGTGTCGGTGACACCGTCCCCTCGAGGACGAGGTACTCGAGGACGCCGTCGCTGCGCTGGGTGCTGAGCTGGATCTCCCGCTCGACGCCCCCGGCGGTCTGGTAGATGAACACCGCTCCGGCCCCCAGGTCGTTCCAGGTCGGGTCGGCGGCGGGGTCGGTGCCCTGGGGGACGGTCATGGAGACGCCGAGCCCATCGGGGCCGTTGTCGACGCAGAACTGGGTGACGTCGGCTTGGGGCGCGGCCTCGACCGGGCCCTCAGGGCCCCGCCGGACGTCGTCGGTGCCATCCGCGTAGCAGCCGTTCGCCTGGTACGCCGCGGTCGTCCCGGCCGTCGGGGGGATGCCATCGGGCAGGGCCCGTCGCAGCACGTCGTCGGCCAGCACGTCGTCGGCCAGCACGGCCGGGGCGAGCGCGGCGAGCAGGACCAGCGCGATCAGGAGCGCGAGCGTGGCGAGCAGCCGGGAGGGCAGGTGTGCGGACATGCGGACTGAGAACCCCGTGTGTCGACGTCAGGACGCCCCGGAGCCTGCCAGGTCCCTGCGACACCGCCAAACACCGCGGTCGTGGCCCGGCGTCACCGGGCCGTCACCCCGCGTCGCCGGTCGACCGGCGATCGTCGCCGCCGACGGGCACGCGGCGGTCGTCCTTGAACGTCTCGAGGACGACGGCGGACTCCACGTGCGCCAGCCCCGGCAGGCCGGAGATCTGCTCCTCGAGCAGCCGCCTGTAGCCGTTGACGTCGGCGACGCGGACCTTGAGGAGGAAGTCCGCGGTACCCGTCAGGTAGTGGCACTCGGCGACCTGGTCGACACCGGCGATCGCATCGCGGAAGGCGTGGACCGACTCACGACCGTGGTGGTCGAGGCGGATCAGCAGGATCACCGCCATCCCGTGGCCGAGCGGCTCCGGATCGAGGTCGGCGTGGTACCCGCGGATCAGCCCGGCGTCCTCGAGGCGCCGGGTGCGCTCCATCGTCGCCGGAGGGGTCAGCCCGACCTCACGCGCGACCGCGGCGTTGGACAGCCGCGCGTCGTCCTGGAGCAGGGCGAGGATCCGGCGGTCGATCTCGTCCAGCCGGGGTGGTCTCGGGGCGGGGTCCGGGGTTCCCATGACACCTTCCACTTGTTAGGGTCGACGGCAGTTCTACTTTCCGAATGCGAAGGAGTCCAGGCACATGAGCGCTGATCTGATGCCGCTCCTCGGGTACAACCACATCGAGTACTACGTCGGCAACGCCAAGCAGGCGATGCACTACTACCGGACGGCGTTCGGGTTCACGCCGGTCGCCTACGCCGGGCCCGAGACCGGGGTCCGCGACCGCGCCTCATGGGTGCTGCGCCAGGGTCGCATCACGTTCGTGCTCACCGCTGGCCTGGACCACGAGTCGGAGATCACCGCGCACCAGCACCGCCACGGCGACGGGGTGAAGGACGTGGCGCTGGCGGTGCCGGATGCCGAGGCCGCCTACGCCGCGGCGCTCGAGCGGGGTGCCGAGGGCCTGCAGGAGCCGACGGTCACCGAGGACGACCACGGCAAGGTCGTCATCGCGAAGATCGCCGCGTACGGCGACACCGTGCACTCCTTCGTCGACACCACGAACTACTCCGGGCCGTTCCTGCCGGGCTACCGGGCCGTGTCGGACGCCCCGACCGCGTCGACGGGGACGACGACCCCGCTGTACGCCCCCGCCGGCACGCCGATCGGCATCGAGTACGTCGACCACGTCGTCGCCAACACCTACCTGGGCGGCATGGACGAGCTGGTCCGCTTCTACGCCGACATCATGGGCTTCAGCCAGCTCGTGCACTACGACGACGAGGCCATCTCGACGGAGTACTCCGCGCTGATGAGCAAGGTCCTGTGGGACGGCACCGGGCGCATCAAGCTGCCGATCAACGAGCCCGCGACGGGCAAGAAGAAGTCCCAGATCGAGGAGTACCTCGACTACTACGGCAGCCCCGGCGTCCAGCACCTCGCCCTGCACACCGACGACATCGTGACGACCGTGAAGGCGCTCCGGGAGAACGGGGTCCGGTTCATGCGGGTCCCCGAGACCTACTACGCCGAGCAGCGCGAGAAGCTCGACTGGGACGAGATCGCCGAGCCGCTCGAGGCGCTGGCCGAGCAGAACATCCTCATCGACACCGACGAGGAGGGGTACCTGCTGCAGATCTTCACCGAGCCGGTCCAGGACCGCCCGACGGTGTTCTACGAGATCATCGAGCGGCACGGCGCCAAGGGGTTCGGCGAGGGCAACTTCAAGGCGCTGTTCGAGGCGATCGAGCGCGAGCAGGAGCTGCGCGGCAACCTCTAGACCGTCGGAGCGGCCCCGCCATCGACCCACGGGCGCACGACGGTGGCCGACCCCCCTCCCAACCCCCCGCCATCGACCCACGGGCGCACGACGGGCGACCAGCGCGTCCCCCGGGGCCCTGCTACGGCGCGGTGCGCGGCACCAGGTGCGCGGCGGCCTGACCGGCGACGGTGTCGGACACCGCGTCGGGGCCGCCCATCACGGTGATCCGCTGGTAGGGCCCCCGCTCGGCGAGGGCGTCGCGGACACTGGTCTCGAGGACCTCTGCGGGGGTCAGCAGGAGCGGGACGCCGCGGATCGCCGCGTAGGCGCCGCCGGCCAGGCCGTCGGGGAAGTCCTCGACGCTCGCGAGGACCACCTCTGATTCGTCGGCGTACAGGTCCAGCAGGGCCACGGAGGTGGCCGAGGGGTTGAGGGCGGCGGCGGTCCCGTCGGCGTCCGCCACGACACGGCGTGCCACGTCGCCCACGACGATGACGTCGGCGTCCGGCACCTCCGCCAGGTACTCCTCCACGACCTCGGGCACGCCGGCGGGGTCGACCAGCAGCGCCACGCCTTCGACGGCGGGTGCGGCGGCTCCCGCCAGCAGGGCGTCGGGGAAGTCCGCGCCGCCGGCGAGCACCACCGTGCGGGGGAGGGGCCCGGCCGCCCGCGCGGCGGCGACCGCGGTGTCGTACCGGCTCGCACCGGCCAGGCGCGTGGTGGTGTGACCGGCGGCCGTCAGGGCGTCCTCGACCGCGGGCGCGAGCGCGGCGACGCCGCCGAGGAGCACCACGTCGCCTCGCTCGCCGACCAGGCGACGGATCTCCTCGCCCACGGCGGGGCTGAGGGACTCCCTCGGCGTGAGCAGGACCGGCGCGTCGAGCGCCGCGGCCAGCGGGGCGGCGACCAGCGCGTCGGGGAAGGCGTCGGCCCGTGCCAGCACGACTGCGCCCGCCGTCCCGTCGGCGTAGAGCGCTTGGGCGGTCGCGATCGCGGTCTCCACCCGGGTCGGGCCGGCCAGCCGGGTCGCCCGCGCGGCGCCCGCTGGTGCGGTCCGGGGCACGGCGACGAACCCACCGTCGCCGGGCGCGGCGTCGAACGCCCCGGACTCCGGGCCGTCGGACATGTCGTAGAACATCTGCGCGCCGATCTCGATGACCTCGGGCGCGTCGAGGCAGTCCGCAGGGATGGTGGCCCGGTACGTGCCGTCGTCGACCGACGCCGCGCCACTGCAGATGCCGACCGGATCCGCGCCGGGTTCGAGGACGTGGTACTCGAAGCGCGGTTCGCTGCCCGGGCGAAGCAGGTTGATCACCCGCCGGTGCCCTCCCGTCGTCTCGTACCCGAACGCGACGGCGGCGCCGACCGACTCCCACACCGGGTCCCGCGTCGGGTCGGTCGGCACCCGCACGGCCATGGAGACCGACAGCCCCGACTCGGCGTGGTCGACGCAGAACCGGGTGATGTCGGCGCGGGGGACGTCGGCCGGGGTGCGCGCCGGCAGGTCGACGACGTCGGACTGCGCGTCCTGCACGCAGCCGGCCACCGCCCAGGTCGGTGCGGAGCCACCAGCGTCCAGCGGCCCGCCGGCGCCGGCCTCGTCCTGCCACACCGGCCCGATCGGGCTGCGGGCGGTCGACGCCACCACGGGCCCGGCCTGGAGCCCGGCCACCCCGAGGGCGACAGCCAGGACGACCACGACGGACGCGACCGCCCCCCGTGCCGCGACCGGCGGGATGCCCGGCCCCCTCACCGGGCGAGCGCGTGGTCCATGAACGCCGTCAGGACGGCGTCGACCCGCTCGGCCGCGCGCTCGCGTGCGACGTCGGGGTCCTGGTCGGCGGCCACCACCGCCTCGCCGTAGAACTTGAGCTTCGGCTCGGTCCCGCTCGGCCGCACCATGACGCGCGTGCCGTCGGCGGCGACGAACCGCATCAGGTCCTGGGCGGGCAGGTCGATCTGGTCGATCGCCCCGTCGACGTGGGTGACGACGCCGGCGTCGTGGTCCCACACCTCGGTCACCTCGGACCCTCCGAGGTCGCGGGGCGGGGTGTCGCGCAGGCGCTGCAGCGCCTCGGCCCCCAGGTCGCCCTCGCCGGTGTCGTCGAGCAGGACCGAGCGGCCGAGGGTCACGTGCGCGCCGTGGCGGCGGGCCAGGTCGTCCAGCAGGCCGTCGAGACCCCGGCCCGCTCCCCGGAGGCGGGCGGCGAGGTCGGCGACGGCCAGCGCGGCGGAGATCCCGTCCTTGTCGCGGACGACGTCGCCGATCGAGACGCCGAGCGCCTGCTCGTAGCTGAGGACGACGCGCCCGCCGTCGTCCGCGATCCGCTCCGCCTGCTGCGACAGCCACTTGAACCCGGTGAGGGTCTCGACGTAGCCCGCGCCGTGGTGCGCGGCCACGTCGGCCAGCAGCGACGAGGACACGACGGTCGTGGCGACCCACGGGTCGGCGCCGTCGGCCATGGCCCCGCGGGCGAGGACGTCCTCGGCCAGCACCACCCCGATCTCGTCGCCGGTCAGCATCCGCCAGCCGCCGTCGCCGTCCGGGATCGCGACGGCGATGCGGTCGCCGTCCGGGTCGTTCGCCCGGATCAGATCGGCGTCGACCTGGCGGGCGAGCGCGATGACGGCGTCCATCGCGCCCGGCTCCTCGGGGTTCGGGAACGCGACGGTAGGGAAGTCCGGATCGGGCTGGTGCTGCTCGGGGACCGGGTGCACCGCGGCGAACCCGGCGGAGGCGAGGATCGACGTGGCCAGATCCCCGGCGACGCCGTGCAGCGCCGTGTAGGCGATGCGGAGGTCGCGGGGGCCGGCGGGGTCGACGAGGCCGAGCACCTGCTCGCGGTAGGCGATCTCGACCTCCGCGGGCACGGGGCGGATCCGCGGGTCGTCGGCGTCGGCGACCACGACGTCGGCGAGGGGGCCGACGGCGTCGATGGCGTCGGAGATCTCGGCGTCGACCGGCGGCACGATCTGCCGTCCGCCGGCCAGGTAGACCTTGTACCCGTTGTCGGCCGGCGGGTTGTGGCTGGCGGTGACCACGATCCCGGCGGCGGCACCCAGGTGGCGGACGGCGAAGGCCACCAGCGGGGTGGGCACGGGGTCCTCGAAGACCAGCACGTCGACGCCGGCCCCGGCCAGCACCCTGGTGGCGTCCTCGGCGAACGCCTCGCTGCCGTGTCGGGCGTCCCGGCCGATGACGACCACGCCCCCGGCGGTGTCCTCGCCGTGGACCAGCCGGTCCGCGAGGCCCGCGGTCACCCGCCGGACGAGGGCCCGGTTCATCCGGTTCGGGCCGGCGCCGAGGCGACCCCGGAGCCCGGCGGTCCCGAACGCGAGCCGCTCGTCGAAGCGATCCGCCAGCTCGTCCGCGTCCCCGGCGTCGAGGAGCGCCTGCAGCTCCGCCCGCGTCGCCGGGTCGGGGTCCTCGGCGAGCCACGCCTCGGCGCGGGCCCGCAGGTCGGGGGACAGCTCAGCCATCGTCCGACGGCCTCCTGGGTGGGGTCGGGAGCGGGGGGACGACGATCTCGCGGAACGGCGGGAGCGGCAGGCGCAACCCGCGGTCCGGCGTCGCCGGGCGCGCGGCGCGGTCCTCGCGGTCCGAGCGCGTGGTGCGGTCCTCCGTCTCCGGGCGCGCAGCGCGGCGGCGCGCGAGGAGGTCCGCGAGGACGTCCGATCCGCCGGTCTGGCGGCCACGGGCGTCGCGACCGTCTGGGCGTGGCGGCTCTGTGCGTGGCGACCCTGTGCGTCGCGGCGCGGGTGACTGCGCTGCGGGCGGTGGCGTCACGTCGCGCGGCTCCGGGCGGGCCGGGCCGGTCAGCGGGGCGACCGCCGCGGCGAGCGCGTCGGGATCCGCCAGCGCGGCGGCCGGGACGAGCGGCGGCGGTTCGAGTGGCGGTGGCGGGTACTTGTGGCCGATCCCGCAGTCGAAGACCACCACGCGCTCGTTGGCGCTGACCCAGCCGTCGGCGGCCACCGCCCCCCGCGCCGCGAACGCGGTCGCGCTCTCGGGCGAGACGTACCCGCCGCCGCGCCGGCCGACGAGCCGCTGGATCGCGTCGATGTCGGACTCCCCGACGGCGACGGCGGTGCCGCCGGACTCGCGCAGCGCCGAGAGGATCAGCCGGTCCCCGACCGCGCTCGGGACCCGCAGGCCGCTCGCCCGGGTGTGCGGGTCGACCCACGGCTCAGCGGTCTCGTCACCCCGCTCGAACGCCCGCACCATTGGCGCGCACCCCTCCGCCTGCGCGGCGACCATCCGCGGCCGGGCCGACCCGATGAACCCGAGCGCCTCGAGCTCGTCGAAGGCCTTCCACATGCCGACCAGCCCGGTGCCGCCGCCCGTCGGGTAGACGATGACGTCGGGGACCGCCCAGCTGAGCTGCTCGACCAGCTCGAGGCCCATCGTCTTCTTGCCCTCGACCCGGTAGGGCTCCTTGAGGGTGGAGACGTCGAAGGCGCCGGTCCGCGCCGCGATCGCCCGCGCGACCTGGCCGCAGTCGCTGATCACCCCCTCCACCAGCACGACGCGGGCGCCGCACATCTGCGCCTCGACGACGTTCACCTGCGGGGAGTCGGCCGGGAGCACCACGGTCACCGGCAGCCCGGCGGCGGCGCCGTAGGCCGCCAGCGCCCCACCGGCGTTGCCGGCGGACGGGACGATCAGGGAGGTGGCGCCGAGCTCACGGGCTCGTGACACCGCCGCGGCCATCCCGCGGGCCTTGAAGGCCCCGGTGGGGTTCAGCCCCTCCGCCTTGACGAGCAGGTCGTCGAGGCCCAGCGCGGACCCGATCCGGGTGGCGCCGAGCAGGGGCGTCGACCCCTCCCCGAGGTAGGTGATGTGCCGGCGGTCGCGGATCGGCAGGAGCTCGCCCCAGCGCCACATCCCGGGGCCGTGCCGCTCGGCGAGCGCCCGCGGCGTCATCGTCCGACCGGCGCGCTCGAGGTCGTAGCGCGCCAGCAGCGGCGCGCCGTCGACGGGGTCGAGGGTCTGCAGGACGTCGGCGTCGTAGCGGGCGTGGGTCGCCGAGCCCTCGAGGAACGTGAGGCATGACTCCACGTCGGGAACCATACGCACTCGATGGCAGACGAACCCACCACCGCCCGCATGGACTACGGCCGGCAGCCGCTGCGCCGCAAGGACCTCGACCCCGACCCGGTCGCCCAGCTGCAGCGCTGGCTCGACACCGCCGCCGCCTCCGACCAGCTGGTCGAGCCGACGGCCATGGGGCTCGCGACGGTCGACGCCGACGGCAGACCGGCCCTGCGGACCGTGCTGCTCCGCCGCGTGGTCGACGGGCGGCTGCTGTTCTTCACCAACTACGACTCGCGGAAGGCCCGCCACATCGAGGCGAACCCCCACGTCGCCGCCCTGTTCCGCTGGGCGACGCCGCAGCGGCAGGTGGAGGTGCGGGGGACCGTCGAGCGGGCCACGACGGCTGAGTCCGACGCCTACTTCGCCACCCGTCCTCGGGGCGCCCAGATCGGCGCGCACGCCTCACCGCAGTCCCGACCCCTCCCCGACCGCCGCGCCCTCGAGCTCCTCGTCGAGGAGACCGCCCGGCGCTTCGAGGGGGTCGAGGTCATCCCCCGCCCGGAGTCCTGGGGCGGCTACGCGATCACCCCTGACGCGGTGGAGGTGTGGCAGGGCCGGTCGGACCGCCTCCACGACCGCTTCCGCTACACCCGCGACGGGGACGGCTGGACCATCGAGCGGCTCGCGCCGTAGCGGTCGTCGACCTCGGCGGCCGGCACCCTGGGCTACGATTCACCGGTGCGGGTGGGCCCAACGGAGAGCGAGACCTGTCGGGAGCTGATCCTCCCCGCCCTCCGCGCGGCCGGCTGGGACGACGACGGCATCGTCGAGGAGTTCCGCATCACGGACGGGCGGATCCTGCCGTTGGGCGGCCGGCATCGACGTGACCGGCCCTTGCGAGCGGACTACGTCCTCCTCGTCGCTGGCGTCCCCGTCGCCGTCGTCGAAGCCAAGCGCAGCGCGCGCAGCACCGCCGACGGCATCGGCCAGGCCAAGGTCTACGCGCGACTTCTGGACCTCCCACTCGCCTACGCATCCAACGGCACCGTGACCGTCCGGGTCGACATCGCGGGCGGCACCGAGGAGTTCAACGCCCCCTTCCCCACCCCAGAGGAGGCATGGGAGCACTTCACGTCCGGCAAGGGACTCACCCCCGTCACCCGTCGGGCGTACACCGAGCCGTTCAACCGTGACCTCCGTCTCTCCGATGGCCGTGTGAAGGCTCCGCGCTACTACCAGCGAACCGCCATCAACCGCACCGTCGAGCGGGTCCTGGCTGGTGAGGAGCGTCTGCTCGTCGTCATGGCCACGGGCACCGGCAAGTCCTTCCTGGCGATGCAGATCGCCTGGAAGCTGCAGCGCACCGGGTGGGTCGCGGACCGACCGCCGCGCATCCTCTACCTGGCGGACCGGAACATCTTGATCGACCAGCCCCGTCAGCGGGAGTTCGTCCCGGTCTTCGGCGAGCACGCCATCCACAAGTTCGCCGGTGAGATGAAGACCGGGCGGGACATCTACTTCGGGCTGTACCAGAACCTCGGCGTGGGCGAGGACGCATGGTTCAGGCAGTACCCACCGGACTACTTCGACGCGGTCATCGTCGACGAGTGCCATCGCGGCAGCTCGACCGACAGCTCGACATGGCGCCAGATCCTCGAGTACTTCGGCCCGGCCACGCAGATCGGGCTCACGGCCACGCCGGTTGTGAGCACCGACGCCGACACGTACCGCCACTTCGGGCCCCCGATCTTCGAGTACTCCCTCGCCCAGGGCATCGAGGATGGGTTCCTGGCGCCCTACACCGTGCGCAGGGTGGTCCTGAGCGCCGATGCGTTCGGGTTCGCCCCCGAAGAGGGGGAGCTGGACCTGTTCGGCCACGAGATCCCCGACCGGCTCTACGAGACCGCGCAGTTCGAGCGGGTCGTCGCCCTGTTGTCACGCACCGAGACGGCCGCGAACCACCTGACCGCACACCTCCGTCGCACGGGCCGGCATGCGAAGACCATCATCTTCTGCGTCAACTCCGATCACGCAGACGCCATGCGGCGTGCGTTGCACAACGCGAACGCGGACCTGACGTCCGCCGACCCCGACTACGTCGTCCGGATCGTCTCCGCGGAGTACGAGGCGGGCCGACTGCTCGACGAGTTCCGGGACCCGGAACGACGCTCCCCGACCATCGCCACGACGTCCCAACTGCTCTCCACCGGCGTCGACATCCCGTCGGTCCGCAACATCGTGTTGTTCCGCCCCATCGGGTCGATCGCCCTGTTCAAGCAGATCATCGGACGGGGCACCCGGTTGGACCCCGACACCGACAAGTGGCAGTTCGAGATCATCGACTACTGCGGTGCGACTCGCCTCTTCGAGGACCCCGAGTTCGACGGACCGCCGCTGGTCGAGACCGATGAGGAGATCGACGAGACCGGCCAGGTCGTCAACCAAGTCGACGAGGTGCACGAACCTCCCGTAGAGGACGGTCCACACGAGACCGAGGAGGGCGATCTGGACACCCAGGACGACGTCCGGAAGTACTACGTCGATGACGAGCCGGTCTGGGTCGTCGCGGAGGGTGTCTTCAGGCTTGACCCCTCCACCCGACGCCCGAAGCTGGTCGAGTACCGGACCTTCCTCGTCGACGCGATCCGCGACCTCGCGCCCACCGCCGCGGAGCTCCGCGCCAGATGGGGCGAAGGAGCAACCCGGAGGACGATCATCGACGCGCTCGCCGAGCGGGGGATCGATCTCGCAGAGGCCAGAGAGCAGACCGGGCTGCACGACGCGGACCCACTGGACGTGCTGGTCCACCTCGCCTGGAACGAACCGCTCGAGTCGCGCCACGACCGGGTCCGCCGCGTGCGAGCCGAGCGGGCAGCGTTCTTCGAACGGTTCAGCGCCGACGCGCGGATGGTCCTCGACGCCCTGCTGGACAAGTACGCCGAACACGGGCCGGACGAACTGACCCCCGCCGCCCTCCGCGTACCGCCGTTGGCTGACCTCGGATCGCCTGTGGAACTCGCCAACCGGTTCGGAGGCGTTGATGCGCTCCGCTCAGCCATATCGGAGCTCCACGACCAGCTCTACGCGGCGTAGCGCACGAAACTAAAGTTTCGGTTTAGTTATCGGGCCATTCAACCTACAGATTCGGTGTAGGATCCGCGGATGCCGGGGGACCGACAAGCGCTCCGACACCGCCTCTACGCCCTCGCGGCCGAACAGGCGGGGTACTTCACGGCGGCCCAGGCCGTCCAGATCGGCTACTCCCACCAGGCGCAGAAGTACCACGTCGACCACGGCAACTGGACACGCGTCGACCGAGGGATCTTCCGCATCCCGGAGTGGCCGGCAGGACCCAACGACGGGCTCGTCCGGTGGGTGCTGTGGTCCAAGCACCGGGCAGTGGTGTCGCACGACTCCGCCGCCGCAGCGTACGGCCTGGGTCTCCTCAACCCCGCCAAGGTGCACCTGACGGTCCCACCGGACTTCCGGATGTCCGATCCCGTCGTCGTCCTGCACCGGGGCGTCCTCCCGGACAGCGACGTCACCACGCTCGAAGGGGCCACCATCACGACCGTCCTCCGCACCGTGCTCGATGTCATCGAGTCCCACTTCGACGAGGAGCTGGTCGCGAGCGTCGTCGACGATGCGGTCGCGACGGGCGGGGTGACGGCTGGTCTGATCCGGCGACGCATGCACGAGCTGAGCCCCGACGCGCGGCTACGGGCGGACCGCGTTCTGGCCGGCACGTCCTCATGACGCACACCGACTCATGAGGTACACCGAACCCGACGCCTTCCGGATGGCGCTCGAAGCCCGGATGCGACAGGCCGCGGACGCTCAGGACCGCGACCTGGCTCGTCTCCGACGGACCGTCGCCTTCGATCGGTTCCTTGCGAGGTTGGCGGTATCAGCGCACGGCGCCTGGCTGCTCAAGGGCGGAGCGGCGCTGCAGTTCCGGATGCCCGAACGGGCTCGGGCGACGCGAGACATCGACCTGGCCGCACGTGCGCTTGCCGACCCCGCCGACCAGTTGCTCGAGGATCTGGAGGCCGACCCGTTCGGCGACCACTTCTCCTTCCGCGTCACGGGACGGCGGGAGCTCTCGGACATGCCGGATCGAGGGATCGTCCTCCGACTGTCCGTGGAGGCTCGATTGGGCAGCCGGGTCTTCGAGCGGTTCGTCGTGGACGTGGTGCGCAGTGCCGCCGCGGCCACCGATGCGGACCGTGTCCGGCTGGGCGAGATGCTGGACTTCGCGGACCTGCCGGTCGTGGACATCCCCGTCCTCGATCTGGCGACGCACTGGGCTGAGAAGCTCAGCGCGTACCTCCGGCGCTACGACGACCGGCCCAACACGAGGGTGAAGGACCTGGTCGACCTCGTCCTGCTCATCGAGCACGGGCTGGCACCCGACCGGCGGCTCCACGACGAGGTGGTGCACACGTTCATCAACCGGCAGCAGCATCTCCCGGTCACCCTGCCGTCCATGGCGGAGGAGTGGGCAGCACCGTTCACGACCATGGCCGTTGAGCTGGGTCTGCACACGCGCACGGCCGCCGACGCACACGCAACCGTTCAGCAGTTCTGGGACGCCGCGCGCGAGCTCGGCGATGAATCGGATCGAGGATCCCATGGCACGTAGGAAGAGCAGCGCGGCCCCGCCGACGCCGCAGGCGAGGCTGCGGTCGGTGATCAACTCGGCCCGCAAGACCATGCGCAAGGACGCAGGGCTCAACGGCGATCTGGACAGGATCCCGCAGCTGGCCTGGCTGCTGTTCCTGAAGGCCTTCGACGGGATCGAGATGGAGCGCGAGATCGTCGAGGACGACTACCGCCCCGCCATCGAGGCGCCCTACCGCTGGCGCGACTGGGCCGCCGACCGCATCGACGGCCGCACAGGTGATGACCTGCTCCGGTTCGTCAACGACGACCTCTTCCCCTACCTGCGCGGTCTGACAGGCGACACCGACCGCGATCCGCGGGACATCCTCTCGACGGTCTTCAAGGAGACCTACAACCGCATGGTCTCCGGCTACCTGCTGTCCGACGTCATCGAGCAGGTCAACGACGTGGACTTCACCTCCTCCGAGGACGTCCACACCATGGCCCTGCTGTACGAGTCCATGTTGCGAGAGATGCGCGACGCGGCTGGCGACTCCGGCGAGTTCTACACACCGCGTCCCGCCATCCGGTTCATGGTGCAGATGGTCGACCCGCAGCTGGGCGAGACCGTGCTGGACCCAGCCTGCGGGACCGGCGGGTTCCTGGTCGAGACGTTGGAGCACCTACAGCCCAAGCTGGAGACCGTCGCTGAGCACGAGCAGCTGGCAGTCGACCTGCGCGGGATCGAGAAGAAGCCGCTGCCCTACTTGCTGGGGATGATGAACCTGCTGCTGCACGGGCTTCCCCGGCCGAACCTGGTGCGCGGCAACGCGCTGGCCCGGCCACTGACAGAGATCACCCGTGCGGAACGCGTGGACGTGATCCTGACCAACCCGCCCTTCGGTGGTGAGGAGGAGAAGTCGATCCTGTCCAACTTCCCGGCCGGGACGCAGACCGCCGAGACGGCCTGGCTGTTCATCCAGCTCGTGCAGCGGATGCTGGCCGACGGAGGTCGCTGCGGCATCGTCGTGCCCAACGGCGTGCTGTTCGCCGACGGCGCTGGAGCGAGGATCAAGGAGAGGCTGCTCACGACGTGTGACCTGCACACCGTCGTCCGGCTGGGGTCGGGCGTGTTCGCGCCGTACACCGACATCCCCTCGAACCTGCTGTTCTTCGACAAGACCGGTCCGACGAAGGAGGTCTGGTTCTACGAGATCCCCACGCCGGAGGACCGCAAGAAGTACTCCAAGACCCGCCCGATGCGCTTCGAGGAGTTCGCCGACTGCATCGAGTGGTGGGGCGGCCGTGAGCGGCTGGACCGAGCCGAGACCGAACGCGCTTGGCGCGTCGATGCCGAGACCATCGCCGAGTCCGGCTGGAACCTGGACCTGAAGAACCCCCATCGTCCCGACGACCTGGCCCATCGGCCACCGGGCGAGCTCATCGCCGAGCTGCTGGAGACCGAGCGCGAGATCCTGTCGCTATTGGAGGAGCTGGACGCCGAGTTCGGGGACACGGCGTGAGGCGCGTCAAGGTTGGCGACGTCCTTGATCTTCAGCGCCGACCTGTTGCCATCGAACCGGGTGAGGTGTACAGGCTGATCGGCGTCTATTCCTTCGGGAAGGGCATCTTCCACCGCCAACCCACGCTGGGGGTGGATCTGGGGGACTACCGCTTCTCGTCAGTCATGCCCGGCGATCTGGTCCTCAGCAACATCCAAGCTTGGGAGGGGGCCATCGCCCACGCGACCGAACAAGAACGCGGCACCGTCGGAACCAACCGCTTCTTGTGCTACGCCGCCCGCGACCCCGACCTGATCGACACGAACTGGGCTCGCTACTACTTCCTCAGTCCCGCTGGCTTCCCGAAGATCCAGAAGGCCGCACCGGGGTCGGTTACCCGCAACCGGACCTTAGCGCGAGAACGCTTCGAGGCCATTGAGATCCCGTTGCCACCCATCGAGGAACAACGCTGCATCGCTGCCCAACTTGATGAGGTTGCCCACCGTGTCAATCGTTTGATGCAGTTGACAGAACGAAGCACGCTGCTCTCAGGTGCCTTGAGGAGCTCCCTCCTACACCCTTCCCCCGATCCCGCGGAGGCCGACGGTTGGGCTCGCGTTCGGATGGGCGACTTGCTCTCGTTGGACATCGAGAGGATCGACGCCCTATCCGAACCGGAGTTCAGGCAAGTAGGGGTGTTGAGCTTCGGGCGCGGGATTATCGACCGGGGCCCACTTCTGCCGGGCGACACGAAGTACGAGGTTCTCCATAGGGTCCGGGCAGGTGAGGTGGTGATGAGCCGACTCAAGGCCTGGGAAGGTGCCTTGGCAGTTCTTCCCGAGCATCTCGACGGGGCAGTGGCATCTACCGAGTTCCCGACGTTCACGCTCAAGCCCGGTGTCGACCTGTCGTACATCCAGGCCCTCCTTCGAAGCCCATTGCTATGGTCATCTTTGTCCGATGCATCGAAAGGAGTGGGAGCCCGTCGCGAACGCGTGTCGGCCGAGCGGTTCCTCAACGCCCCTGTCTGGCTCCCGCCGCCCGAGCATCGCTCAATCCCCACGACGCTGGAGGTCATTCGCTCCGTGGAAGAAGCTCGTCAGCCCCGGGAGGCCGTTCTCGCGGCCGTCATGCCCGCATCCCTCAACCGTGCCTTCGCCGGGCTGAGCTAAGCGGTACTTCGCTCCAGTCGGCCCCGGCGACCACGACGTGGCCCATGAACCGCAGGCCAACCGCCTTGGCGCCGGCAGCGACCGTGGCGGTGACCTCGATGTCGGCCGGGCTCGGCTGCGGGTCGCCGGAGGGGTGGTTGTGCGCCAGTGCGAACGTCGCACCATCGTGGCGGAGGACGGCGTGCAGCACCTCGCGCACATCGACCAGCGCACGGTCCGCGGTGCCGTCCGACAGCCGCACCTCGGCGAGCAGCCGTCCATGACGGTCGCAGACGAAGACGACCGCGCGCTCGAGCCGCAAGCCGGCCAACGTGTTCGCTGCCAGCTCAGCCACGTCGGACGCACGGCGCAGCACCGTGCCGGACTCCTCACGCGGCACCCGACGCCCCAGCTCGAAGGCCGCGACGATCGCGGCAGCCTTGGCCGCTCCGACACCGGGGACCCGACCCAGCTCCTCGACGCCGGCCTCGCTCAACCGCCGCAGACTGCCGAACTCGGCGAGCAGGTCCGCGGCGAGCGCCATCGCGCTGCTCCCTGGTGTTCCGCTGCGCAGTTGGAGCGCGAGCAACTCGGCTTCGCTCAACGCCTCCCGTCCGGCCACGGCCAGCCGCTCGCGTGGTCGCGCCCTCGATGGCAGGGCGGCGATCGTGTTACCCACGACACCCTCCGGCGCCCTCGGCGGCTCGGCCGACCGTCATCTCCTCGCCCGTCTTCACCGGCCGGACGGTAGCGAGCCGGTGTGACACCGTCGCACGGGCCGTCTGCGGCGGTGCCCCTCCTCAGCGGGCGAGCATCCACTCCCGCAGCGCCTGGCCGATCTCGTCGGGCGAGTCCTCCTGCACGAAGTGGATGCCACCTGCATTCTGTAGCAGAGCGGTGCAGCCGTACACCTCCCACGGACTCGAGATTTCAGGAGATCCATGGGTGCTGTAGGGAACGCAGGATGTAGCGCACAGCATCAGGCTGCATCAGTGTGCGGAGCGATTGCAGTCAGAACCGCAGTCAACCGGTGAGTCCGGGCCGCGGTGCAGTCAACGCCATCGGTCGTCGAGACGCTTCGCCGCATCCCGCCCGGCCCCGTCCATGACGGTCGTGTACCGATCCGTCATCTGCGCGGTCCTGTGACCCACCATGTCTTGCACGACTGACGGCTCAGTCCCCTCGTCGATCGCGTGCGACACCGCGGTGTGACGCAGCGCATGCCAGCGCACATGCCCGACGCCCGCACGGCCCGCGACCCGGTCCAGGAGCCGGGAAAGATGTGCCCTCCCCAGCGGACCGCCGCCGACGGGCCCGTTGCGGGTGTGCCGCAGCTCGCTCGGCCAGATCAGGTCGTCCGGCTGCGGCTCGCGTCCCTGATCGTCCGCCCATCGTTCACGCCAGGCGCTGAGCGCCTCGACGACGACCTCGGCCATAGTGATCGTGCGCGATCGGCCGCCCTTCGGAGGCTTGTGATGGCGCCTGCCCGCTGGGTCGCGGGTGATCTGCCGATCGACCATCAAGGTCCCGGCCTCGACGTTGAGCTGTTGCCACGTGGCACCCACGCCCTCGCCCTGTCTGATGCCGTGAACCATGCTCGTCAGGAATAGCGAGTAGAGCCGGTGGTCCTCATCGGCCAGGACCTTCAAGATCGCCCGGGCGTCGGAAAGCTCGAGCGCATCGACCACCTGCGCAGGCCGCTGATTGTCACCACCGGAGGCCACCTCGGCGGGGTCGACGGGATCGTCCGACGTGACGCGCATGGCGCGTGCGTGTCTCCACGCGGCTTGCAGGTGGGATCGGACCTGCTTCACGGTCTGGACGCTCCTCGGACGGCCGTACTTGGTCGGCGTCGCGGCGATCTCGTCAAGAGCCCGGCGGACGTCGACGGGGTCGACCTCCCGGACCCGCATCTCGACGAACCACCGAGGGATCAGGTTGCACCGGTCCCGGTAGCTGGCGCGGGCGGACGCAGCCGGCTTGCCTGTCCGCTCCATCTCGGCGAACCACCCGTCCAAGACCTCTTGGACGCGGGGATCGCGGTCACGGTCGATCCGCATTCCGACTTCGTGGCGGCGATCGAGGAGCAGCTGATACGCCTCATCTCGCGTGCGGCGCGTCGTGACTCGCCGGCGGCCCCGATGGTCATACCAGGTGACGGCCCACCGCCCGTCGGCGCGCTTGCTGATCCCGCCCAGGGGGCCGTCGCCGCGGCGCGATCTAGCCATCCGCCATGGCCTTGAGGACCTCGACGGCACGACGCCGATCTTTGGCGGTCATCCGGCCCAGCAGCTCCCGCACCTCGTCCTCCCCTGGCAGTGGTTCGTGCATCAACTCGCCATAGCTGTCTACGACACGAGCTCGACCTGCGAAGACCTGGGTGAGCAGCTCGCGCTCCTCGTCCCAAGTCCGCGGCGACCACGGGCTGAGGAGCACGACAGTCTGCTCCGCAACTCGAGCCTCGATCCGGGCGTGTTCCTGAGCTTCGAGTTCCTGCTGGTCTTGGTAGCGGTCCTCCCAGATATGGCGTGGCAACTGCAGGGCGCGCCTGAAGGACTCGAGCGTGGTCCCGTGAGGCGTGGTGTGGCCGGACTCGTAACGGCCCCACGTCGTGGGACTGACGCCAGCCATCGCGGCGGCGCGTTCGATGGACAGACCCTGCGTTTCCCGCGTCTCGCGCACGAGCGCCCGCAGCCGATCGTGGTCGTGATCCTGCCGCCTCTGGGCCGCGCGGTTCTGACGGGCACTCAAGGCAGGCATGTCTACAGAATGCACCAGAATGCAGGTGAATGCAAAGGGCTGAACGGCTTGCCGTCCGCGGTTTCAGGGCTATGCTGCGTGCTACAGTCCCCTACAGTTTCGACCTCGGGATCCAACATCATGGCCTCTACTACCCGACCTGTTAATCGCCGTGCCGTTCCGGCCGGCCACGTCGACTGCTGGGACGCAGCGAAGCGCATCGGCTGCAGTGAACGGACGGTGCGCACTCTCATCGCCGAGGGGGAAATCCCCAGCATCCTGTACAAGCCGTCACGGCGACGCATCATGCGCATCGAAGACGTTGACGCCTACATCGGCCGTATGTCCCGCACGCTGTAGAAGCCCCTCTCCCATCCGGAAACTCGCGGTCCCGCAACGTCCGGAGTAGGCGACGTCGCTGAGCCGTTCGGTGTACGTGACGGTCTCCGTGCTGCTCGTTCAGGTCGACGCCCGCGATGCGTGACAACCCCGAGGAGGTCACCTCGTGAGCACCCTGCCGAACGGCAGCATCGGCCCCGTCGGTCTCGTCATCGACCGCCTGCACACGGCCGGTTCCAAGGTGAAGCCGACGCGCTACGGCCGGACGATGGCACAGTGCCCCGCCCACGACGACAAGTGAACCTCCCCGACTATCTCGCCGGCTCGTTGGGTTGAGTCGTGTCCTGGCGGGCCGGCAGCGCGGCGGCCTGGCGGATCGCGGACTCCACGAAGCGGGTGTGCTTGGACGTGGAGGCCTTGAGGGGGACCCGATGAGTGGTCCAGGGCCTATGCGGCTTGGGTCATTGTCGGTGTCGTGATCCGTTGGTGCTGCTGGGCGAACTCGGCGGGGGTGAGGTCGCCGTGGGCGCTGTGGGGTCGGTTGG
>NZ_CAXQBR010000093.1 GCF_964222135.1 Euzebya sp. | reverse complement strand
GCGGCGCCCCCCCCCCCCCCGGCGATCCCACAGCTCCGGCATCGACGCCAAGGCCAAGGATCTCCTGGCCGTCATCGACGAGCTCGCCATGGCCGCGGGCGACCCGCAGCTGAAGGTCGTCGTCTTCACCGAGTTCACCGCCACCCAAGACATGCTCCTCGACGTGCTGGCATCAACCGGGCTGCCAGCCGTCGCCATCAACGGCACGCTCGGCATCCACGAACGCGCAGTCATCCAACGCCAGTTCCGGGACGACGCCAGGGTGTTGATCTCAACCGACGCCGGCGGTGAAGGCGTGAACCTGCAGTTCGCCCACGTGGTCATCAACTACGACCTGCCGTGGTCCCCATCGAAGCTCGAGCAGCGCATCGGCCGGGTTGACCGGATCGGACAGACCCGACCCGTGCACGCGGTGAACCTCGTGATGGAGGAATCGATCGACGCGCGCGTCCTCGAGATACTCGAGGCGAAGCTCACGGTCATCCTGACCGAGCTCGGGGCCGACAAGCGCGGTGACGTCCTGCACAGCGCCGACCAGCACGCCAGCGCGCTCTACCTCGCCGCGATGCGTGCCGAACCCCTGGACGATGCCGCGACCTCGTTCGAACGCCGCACCACGGACGACGCGACCACAGCCGCGACGTTCCTCGACCTCGTCCAACCGTCGCCTCCGACGCCAGCGGCGAGGCACGACCGCAGTGCCGAGCGGTGGCTCACCATCGCCCGGCGGGAGCGGGAACGCTTCACCGGCCGCTCCCCGACGACCGCCCAGGTGTTGCACGAACTCCCGGAGGTCGCACCAGGCGAACCACTTCCCATCCTGCAGGGGGCAAACGCCGGCTACCTGGCGGTGTGGGAGATCGGTGCTGGTCCGGGGTCACGGACTGCCGATGCGGTGTTCATGACCGACTCCGGTTCGGTGCGTCCCGACCTGGCAGAGCGGGTGTGGGACGGGGCCACCGCACCTGTTGCCGTGGGGGTCGCACCGCCAGTCGACGACACGACGTGGCAACGGATCTGGGATCTGGGCAAGGACTACGCCAGCCGCCCGTCCAGCGCGCCGTCGGGGGACGCACCCACCGGGTTGGTCCTTCGCCTGCTCGTCCGGGTGGCGCCATGAGGCAGTGGGTCGTAGGGCAAATGTCCGCGGGCAACGCGGCACGACCGGTGGTCGTCCTAGATCCCCACGCGGTCGCATCCGAGGACGAACTCCGAACCGGCACCCACGCCGATGTCGTGGCCTCGAGCACAGACTGGTTCTCGCTTCGACAGGTGTGGGAACGCCACGGCCGCGACCCGCACGGATCGCGCGTAACCATCCACGTCCTCGATGCGCTCCACCAGCCGGCGGACTTGCCATGGGACATCGAGCAGGGAGCCACCGTCTGCCGCCTCCGCGTACCGCCCGATCCGACGGTGCGTGCGCTGGTCCTTGCCGTGACCGATGAGGACAGCGATCGGCTCATGGCCGTCGTAGACAGCACACCGACGGCCACCGGTCTGGACCTTCTCGCAGCACTCGCTGGCGTGTCCCGCGACGCGTTGGATGATCGCCCTGGCCGCGTCCGGGCCGCCCTTCGGCTGCTGCGCGCTGGGCAATCGCACACGGTACTGAGCTACGCGCGACAGGCGCTCGGGCCGGATCCGGTCCTGGAAGGCGCGCTCGACGCCGTCCCCAGCTTCGACCCGCTGAAGGAGCTGTGGGACGAGTGGGTGACGTCACCCGACGATCCCGACCTGAGTCAGCTCTTCGACGCGTGCCGAACCGAGGTGTCGGACCTGTTCCTCGACGGCACGTTGCAGCCCAGCCTGGCGGCGACGGCGGTTATCCCCAGGTGGGCGAGATTGGGCACGCGTGAGGCCTCGCCGGCGGAGAGACTGCAGTCCCTCATGGCACAACAGCCCCCGACACCCCTGCCGACGGCACCACTCGAGCCGTGGCTGCCTGTCGCCGCATGGTGGGGGTCGGTCCGCAACGAGCTTGCCCAGGTGAACCCGCCTGACGAGCAGCTGGCGGCGTCCGCATGGGCGGTGTGGGACGGGATCGACGCAGCGTTCCTGACGTGGATTCGGCAGTCGTACGGTGCGCAGCTCGGACGCAACTGGGTCAACGGCCCGAAGGGGCTGCACCAGGTGCAGCCGTACCTGGCCAAGCAGGCCGGCCAGGACGGGCGCGTGCTGCTCCTCGTCTTCGACGGCATGAGCCACACGCTGTGGACGCAGATCCGTTCGGGGGCGCGCATGACCGTCCTGCACTCCAGCGGCACCCTGACCATGCTGCCCTCACTCACCGAGATCTCTCGCCAGGCGATCGCCGCCGCAGACCTTCCGACCGCCTTCTTGGACACCTTGAACCCAAGCGACCTGACTGAGGCCGAGCCCGTGCACTGGGCACGCGCGTGGGCCACGCACGAGCGCTCGGCGGGCTGGCTGCGAGTCGACGGTGGGTTGGCCGACCTATCAAAGGTCCCGTTGGGTCACCACGACGCCATCGGGGTGGTGATCAGCGCGACCGACAAGCAGATGCACGCTGCCAGGATGATGGGCGACGTCGGTCTACACGCAGGGATGAAGGCATGGCTGCGCAGTGGGTTCCTGGATCGGCTCCTCGAGGCGGCCGAACAGCATGGATACGAGGTCTGGGTGACGACCGACCACGGCGGCATCGAGTGCCTACCCACCAAGGGTCCGAACGAGGGGGCCTTGGTGCCTCGGGCAGGCACACGCCATCGTCGGTACGCCAACAAGACCTTGCGGGACGCGGCTGTCGCCGAAGGCATCGTCCTGGATTCGGTGCCGGGACTGCCAGCTACGTACGGCGACTGCCTTCTCTTCGCACCCGGCCGGGTGTCGTGGAAGCAGGCGCGCATCAGCCATGGGGGCTTGAGCCTGGACGAGGTCGTCGTCCCGTTCGCGAAGGTGGTGGCAGGCTGATGGCCAACGGCTACGGGATGATGCTGGACCGGGACCTCACACTGGAGCTCCTCAGCGTGGCGTATGACGTCGCCCGGCACGATCGAGATCCGACGACCAGCCGCCGCACGCTCGAGATGCGGCTGCGGGACCACGTCAGCGATCAAGAGGCCGGTAACAAGACGAAGAAGTGCCTAACCCGCGTGTGGCTGAACCCGCCTGCCGAGGCTGCCGCCATGATCGGGTGGGCGTTGGACCGCGAGGATGTGCTGGGCGCGCCGGCGATCTTGCACTTCGGGGCCCTGCTCGCCACGTATCCCTTCGTCGGGGTCGTCGCCAAGGTGGTTGGAAGCCACCTCAAAACCGAGGGCCAGGTCCACGCCCGAGACGTCCGCGCAGCCGTCCAGAAGGTGGTCGGCGGCACCGCGACCGTCGACATGGCGGCTCGGAAGAGCTACACGACGTTGGCGCACCTAGGCCTGATCACAAAGGACGGTCAGGCGTTGTCCCCCACCGATTCCCTGCCAGAGATCCCTACCCCTTTGGCTCCCTGGCTCATCCATGCCCTTCTGCTCACTCGACGGTCCACAGCCGTTGATGCCTCCAGCATCACGACCGCGCCCGAGCTACTCGGGCTGCGCGTTGCAGCCAAGCTGGACTCCTTCCCGCTGTTGGACGTTCATCAAGAACTGAGCGGTCGCGTATTCGTGCCGCTTGCATGATGAGATGACGTCATGCCTCGTCCTATCCCGACCCTTCTCTACCACTTCACCCACATCGACCACCTGCCGGCGATAGCCCGCCACGGACTGGTGGCCGACGTCACAGCGGCTGGAGATGGCTTGCTGCGCCAGGAGGTGGGCAACCACGAAATCAAGCAACGGCGTCGGAGCAGGACCGTGCCCGTCCCCCCGGGGGGCGTGGTGGCGGACTACGTGCCCTTCTACTTCGCACCGCGAAGCCCGATGATGTACGCCATCGACTGCGGCAACGTCCCCGAATACGCAGGTGGCATCGACCCGCTGGTCTACTTGGTCACCGACGTCGATCGTCTGGTGGCCCTGGGCATGTCGCCGGTCGTCACCGACCGCAACGCTGTGCTAGCCATCGCAGCCTTCACCACCGAGCTTGCGAGGCTGGACGACCTCGTCGACTGGCAGCTGATGCGCCAGCGGATGTGGAACAACACCGTCGACGAACCCGACCGGCGGGAGCGCCGCATGGCCGAGTGCCTGGTGCACGGACTCGTACCCTGGGAGGCGTTCACCGCAATCCACGTCCGCACGGCGAACCGCCGCACACAGGCAGACGCGCTGCTCGCGGCGCGGCCCCACCCGCCGATCCATGTCACACCCGGCATGTACTTCTAAGGATCGATGCCGCCCATGATTATCGACGCCCACGGCAACCTCCTCGAGGCCGAGGTCGACGCGCTCGTGAACACGGTGAACACCGTGGGGGTCATGGGCAAAGGCATCGCCCTGCAGTTCAAGAAGGCGTTCCCCGACATGTTCGCCGAGTACAAGCGAGCGAGCGACCGCGGGGAGCTGCGCTTGGGGCACGTCCACGTGTACGAGACGGGTCGCATCAGGCCACGATTCATCATCAACTTCCCGACGAAGCGCCACTGGCGAGCCAAGTCGCGGTTGGAGGACATCAGGGCTGGCCTCGTCGACCTTTCCGAGCGCGTCCAAGCGCTCGGCATCACCTCGATCGCCGTCCCCCCGCTCGGCTGTGGACATGGGGGGTTGAACTGGGCGGACGTCCGACCGCTCATCGTCGAGGCTCTGGAAGGCATACCGGGTGTCGATGTCCTCTTGTACGCCCCGGAGGGTGCGCCACCGGCGGCCGAGCTCGTGAACCGCACCGAGCGGCCGAGGATGACCATGGGGCGTGCGGCGTTGGTGGCGCTGATCGCTAGATACGCCGACAAGGTCGCGGACGTGTCACTGATCGATGTCCAGAAACTCATGTACTTCCTGCAAGAGGCGGGGCAGCCGTTGCGGCTGAACTACGTGAAGGATCGGTACGGGCCCTACGCCGACAACCTGCGCCACGTTCTTCACACCGTTGAAGGGCACTTCCTCATCGGCTACGGCGACGCGACAGCGACAGTGCACGCCGCCGAACCCATCCGGGTGCTCCCCGGCGCAATCGATGAAGCCGACGCGGTGCTATCGGAGCAGCCCAGGCTGGGGGACCGCATCGACCGCGTGCTTCGCCTAGTTGATGGTTTCGAGTCGCCCTACGCCATGGAGCTGCTCGCGACAGTCCACTGGGTCACTACGAAGGAAGACCCCGACACCGCCACCGATCCAGGACTGGCCGCCGAACGCGTCGCGGAGTGGAACAGCCGCAAGGAGCGGATGTTCGGCGCCGACCACGTAAGAGCTGCGTGGACGCGACTACAGGACGAGGGATGGTTGCCCGTATTGACGTCGGCATAGCGGATCGACCGCGTCTCTACACCATTGGGCCGAAGCCGTTTGGGCTCACGTCGATCCGCAGCTCATCAGCGAGGCGAGCCAGCTCGTCCGCGTCGACCTCTCCAGCCAGGTAGGCGAGGAGCTCGTCCTGGCGGGGCTGGCCGAACGCGAGTCGGTAGGACGCCACTGCTCGGCGGAGCGTCGTCGCGCGCCCGTGGTCGCGGGACAGCGGCAACGCAGGGACGTAGCGCTCGATCGCCGCGCCCTCACGGTCGGCGTGGACCCAGTACGGGACGATCTCGGTGACGCCCCCATCTCGGACGGCATGAGCGGCATCGAACATCGCCTGCCAAGGGTCACCGGTCGCCACCAACCCGACCGCGCCGTGGACCGCCGCGACGTTCCGACGGACCGCGTGGCCCTTGAAGCGGTGGACGCGGCCCTCGCGCTGTTCGAGGTCGACGGGGTTGCTGGGGAGGTTCCAGTGCACGATCGCGTGGGCGAACTGGTGGAAGTCGAGTCCCTCCTGACCGGCCGATGTCGTGGTCAGCACGAACGGCCAGAACGGCGAGTTGAACGCGTCGCGCACCTCGCCCTCGCGCTGCTGACCGCCTTCGTCCGACCGTCCGCCGCTCAAGCGGACGGCGAAGTGTGCTCGCATCCGTTCGGTGCGTGGCGGGGGGACGCGGCCGTCGGCCAGCTCCACCCGACCCACGCCGTAGTTCGCGGTCCGCAGGTGCACCGACGACGCCATGGCGGCAGCCAGCGTCGTCACCTCCGCCGGTCCTGGGCGTCCGATGTACCCCTCCGCGGGCGCGAGCACGTGGGCGTACTCGTCGAGGACAGCCTGCAGGTTGCCGTCGATGGCGTAGTCCAAGACGCGTTGCCAGTACGGGTCGCCGGGCAGCAGACCGCGGACGAGCTCGATGACCTCAGGCGTGTTGAACAGCGACCGGATCCCCCAGGCCACCTGACAGGACGCGAAGCGCAGCGTCAGGTCGTCGACGGGGATCCCGGACACCCTGGCAAGCGCTCGCAGCGCCACCACGCCGGGGCCGGCGAGCGCCATACGCGCGAGCACGTCGGGAGCGTCGTCAGGCATCGGCCCCCACACCTCATCCTCGGGGTTCTCGTCGAACGCCGTCTGCTGCGCACGCCGGATGTGGTCCCGCAACCCGGTGCTCCCCGTCTCCTCATCACCGGTCGTGAACGCGTTCACGACGGCCGGGACCGACTGGAAGAACGCATCGGTGTGACCGGCATCGTCCAACCAGTCGAGCCAGATCGGCGCGGCCCAGTACCACCGCTGATCGGCGGGCCCGTCGCGACGAACGGTGACGCCTTCGTCGATCAGCGCCGTCCGGACGTCTTCCAGCAGCCCTCGGAACCGCTTCGCGACCGTCGCGATCGCCTCGCGCGTCGACACGGTCGTCCCCCCTGCGGCGCGGGCAAGTGCCAGGGGATCGCCCTCCCGAGCGAGCACGACGCTCGGGTAGAGGATCCCGAAGACCGGCATGCCGGCAAGGCGTCCCTCTGAACGGGTGAACTCGAGCAGCCGCGCACGCCGTGCCCGGTCCTGCGGTGTGTTGGTGTACGCGGGCGACTCCCGCCCGGTGCTGACCATCCGCCGCTCGGCTTCGTAGCTGAGCAACGCTGACACCGCGGTGGGCACCATCCGCCAGCTCGAGAAGATCAGCCGCTTGGTGAACCGCTGCAGTGTCGGGTCGGCGTACGGACCTGCGGGAGTCAGGTAGGGCAGGGACGGTGGCATCCACAGCAGCTGCCAGGCACCGCGGTCGATGACATCCTCCTGCAGCCACCGCAGCCTGAAGTTCGCTGGATCGATCGGCTCGAACCGCGCCAACGCATCCCAGTCGAGTCGGACGGTCGCAGCGACTGCATCTGCGAGCTGATCACCGTCTTCCTCCACCACGTGGTCGAAGACCTTTCGGAACTGGTAGCCGTCCATGAAGTTCAGCAGGTACGGCGCCGACTTCCAGAACTCGAGCGGGTCCTGGACGTCCCCCAGCTCCCGCGTCAGGCGAGCATCGGCCACGAACCGCCTGACCTCGTCAGGGTCCAGGCGTAGTCCCTCGCAGACGACGTCGCGGAGCATCCCGTCGCGGTCGGGCGTGGCGGCGAGGCGTTCGGTGCGCACCATGACCCGGCGGAGGATCCGCTCGACCTCTCGGCGCGGCTCACGCGCAGCAGCGCCGCCGTCACGGCCGGCTTGGAACAGCCCGCTGCGGAAGCGGCTGAGCCATCGCCGGAGCGCCTGGACCTGTGCGTCGTCGTGCTCGACGAGGAACCGGACGGTCTCTAGCAGATCGGCATGGTGGTCCTCGTCCGTGTCATCGGCATGTGTCAGCATTTTGTACGGCGTCGCCGACAGCAGCAGGGTCCGCGCGTTGGAACGCGCGTCCTGGTCGACGAACTCGAAAAGCTCGTGGGCGAGGACTGTCGCCGCCTGCGCGCCATCGGCGTTCGGGTCCTCCAACAGGTGCTTGAAGCGCTGGAACTCGTCCAAGACGATCAGATCCGGCTCCAACGCCTGCAGGCAGGCACGGGCGAGCAGGTCGCGGAGATCGCCGATGAACGTGCTGCGAGCCCGTCGGTCGCGCCAGCCTGCCTTCCGCCACACCCGCTCGTCACGACAGTGGTAGGCGATCTCGTCGAACCGCTCCCGCATCGTCGGGCCACCGGTGTCGCGCGTGTCGTCGGCGTGGCCCAACGCCTCGATGAAGCTGGCCACGATCGTGGGCTCGAGCGAATCCCGGTTCGTCCTGGCGAACTGCCGGTACGCCTTCTTGAACCGGTCGAACGACTGGACCCCCCCTTGGAAGGCGCGGAACGAGCCGGCGGTCCTGAAGCTGACGTCTTCTCCCCACGCCATCTCCAACAGCAGCCGGAGCAGCAGCCGTTCGTCACGCCGGCCGCTGCCCCGCTTGAGGTCGAACGACGTGCCGGGTGTGAACGCGATGAGGTTGACCCGACCACGGTCCAGCTGGCGGGCGGTCAAAGGCAGCATCGTGAGACGCTGGGCCAGCTCCTGCGTCTCGACCCCGGGGATCCGCAACCGGCGGAGGTTCTGTGCGGCGATCTGGCCGTTGGAGCACACGTAGAGGACGTCGATGCGCTCAACGCGATCCTGCAGGTGCTCGATCGCCTGCGCGATGATTCCGCGGGCGACGAAGGTCTTGCCCAACCCGACCTCGTCGGCGATGAGGAACCGGTGTGCTGGCGGATCGTCCACGTACAGACGCCGGAAGACGTGACGGGCGGTGTCACGTTGGAAGTCCTTCAACTCTGCGAGCACCGGATCGGCGACGAACCGCGCGGTCATGCTGTTCCCTCACCTTGTCGGGCAGTCCACACGGCGTCCCAGATGGTCGCGAACCCGTCGGGGAGGATCGAGTCGCGGTGTTCGTCCAAGTCGCGCAGCAGGGCTTGGAAGTGGTCTAGACGGTCGGGATGGCGGTCGACGGCGCGGACGAGGTGCTCGAGCACGGGCACGTCGTCCCATGCCCCGCCGACCCATCCACGTCCCGGATCTCTCCCGCGATGGGCGAACTCCCCGCCAAGGCCGTCGGGGTCGCTGAGCAGCATCAGCAGGTAGCGCAGAAGCCGGTCGGGGTCCCGCAGCATGGCTGCCAGCAACCGGCTGTGGCGGTCAGCGGGTGCCTCGACCAGGTCTGCGGTGACGAGGAACGCCGACGTGCTGCTCAACCGACCTCTGCTGACGGTGATGCGGATGGCGAAGAAGGCGGTCAGGCCCTCCAGCGAGGTGGGGAACGCCACGTCGACGGGCACACCGGGGGTGAGCGCCCGTGCCGACAGCTCTTCGGCGAGGCTCGCCGGCCAGGCGGTGATGGACACGTCGTCGGCGTGGATGGTCGGGAGCGGATCCTCGGTCGTCAGCCGCAGCCGGTACGTGTCGTCGTCATCATCTCCGACGCGGGCGGTGAACCTGACCCCGGCGATGGCGTGGCGGAGGTGGTCCACCACGAGTTGCAGCTTCTCCTCCTCGGGAGGATCGGCGGGGTGGTCCAGCGGTGTGTAGTCCACCAGCAGGTCATCGAAGCCGGTGTCACGCCCGGAGTCGGCCAGCAGTGATGCGACCCCGACCGACGCGGGCCCCCGGAGCTCAGCCAACACCTCGACGTTGCCGTCGAACGCCGCGCTGGTCGCGTTGGCAGACCCCGTGAAGAGACGCGTCCCGTCGTCCGTGTCGAACAGGTACAGCTTCGCGTGCAGCCCGCTGAGCGCGACGCTCGGGTCGCGATCCTCCGTCGGAGGGCCCTCCGGTGCAGACCGGCCGTCGGCCTCGACCTCGGCAGCTGAGTTGAGGACGGCGATGCGCTCGATCTCGGCGAGCACGCCAGGGTCGATCCGGTCGAGTGCCTCTGGCCGGGAGACCAGTGCAGCGACGTGGTGCTGCTCGGTGAGTGCGGCAACGGCGTGGGTGCCGAGGAACGGCGAGATCACCAGGGCTCGCAGTGACCGGTTGGGGAAGGGACTCGGTGCTTCGGCCAAGCCGAAGACGTGGAGGCGGAGGTCCGTGAACGGCTCGGGTGGGTGTAGATCGACGTGGGCGAGTTCATCGGCCAGCTGTTCGATGACCGCGAGGCGATCCGGGGACAGAGCACGTGTTGCCAGGGACGGCAGTCTTCGGGTGAAGTCAGCGAGCGGGGTGGTCGCCGCCCTCGAGCGTGGTGGAGGGGTCGTGTACGGCGCGGAGTCCAGGGTGAGCAGGGTGTCCCAGGACGTGTCGAAGGTGAGGTTGCGCGTCGCGCACAGCACGCGCAGCAGCCGCTGGTCGGTGGTGCGGCTGCGGTAGCGGACGACCCACACCTTCGGGTGGAACAGGCGACCGGTGCGCGGAGGTACCACCTCGACTACCGACTCCTCGAGCCAGGCGAAGACGGTCCGTGCGCGGGAGGGGATGGCGATCTGCCCGGCTTGGCAGAAGACGGTGATCCGTTGGGTGTGCCGGCGGACGGCTTCGAGCAGACCGACGGGTTCTTGGCCGTCCTCACCGGTCTCCCGCGCGTCGTGCATTGCGAAGGCCAGCGGTGCGGTCAGCACCGCTTCGAGGTCGAGGGTGAAGGACGTCCCGACGGCAGCGTCCAGGATGTGGCCGGCGGGTGGTCGGAGGGCTTCGACCAAGCTGGTCCGGTCGTGTGGGCTCAGCACGGCGTCAGGTCACCGCTTCCAGGATGTCGTCCAGGATCCGCCTAACCTGCGGCCAGCGGAACGCCAGTCGGCCACCGCCCTGGGCGACCGGCGAGCGTTCACGGGCGCGCCGGTTGGCGAGCTTCGCCCTGGCACCCTTGATGGTCGCTTCGCGCTGCCTGAGCTGTTCCCCCACCGGGGCCGATCTCGCGGCGGTCTGCGGGTCGTCCACCGCCTGGTCGAACCACCAGTCGGCGAAGGCCCGGACCGTGGCGGAGAGTCGGGGGTTCTGCTCGTGGACGGTGCTCCACAGGTCTGTGCGATCCCAGCTGTGGAGCAGCTCAGCGTGGGCGTCCATGGCGTCGATCCATCCCTCGAGGCCGGCGTGGTAGTCGGCGGCGAGGGGGTCGAAGCCGTCTGCTTCCAACAACGCGGAGAGCTCGCGGTTGTACCGGAGCGCCGCACCGTGCTGGACGAGGGAGAAGAGCCGTGCGTGCATGAGCTGCCGGCGCACATCGGGTGAGGCCGTGGCGGCCACAGGGTGGTCCCAAGGGAAGTCCGGCCACCCACCGGGCGTCGCGTCCCGGGCGAGGTGCGCGAGATAGCTGCCCCGTGTGCTGTCGAGGATGCGCGTGCGGAGGAAGTCCGCTTCGTCGGTGGTGAGCTCGATGGACGTCTGCTCGAGCCAGTGGTCGGGGGCCGACGGGAGCGCCGGGTGCCACGCGCCTGTCCATTCGGTGGCGTCGGGATCTGCGTCGTCGTGATGTCGTCGCCGCCGGCGGGCGAGGGTTGCCACGTACTCGGCCCGGGTGCCGGGGAAGCGACGGATGCCCCACCGGCCGAGGCCACCCCAGTAGACGGCACTGGGCAGCTGTCGCGTGTCGCCGCGCGACTGCCGGCCGATGATGCCGTCGTGATCGGCGCTGCCCCGCAGGAGCGACTCGATCAACGCCAACTCACGCTCACGCGCCCGGGCCGCGCCGACGGCTGGTGCAACGCCGTCCTCGTCCAGGGACCGGTAGATCCAGGGGATCAGGACGAAGTAGCGGGCCCGCGTGTGCACAGTGCTCGTGCCCGGGAACAGCATCTCGCTGAACGCATCGCGTATCGGTCCGAACCCGAGCGGGTCCTGCATGCCCTGTTCGTCGAAGGCGGCGAGCGCCTCGCGAACGCGTTGAGCCTCCTGGTCGTCGTGGGCGATCCACGCGAACGTCGATGGCACCGGGTCTCCCTCCAGCTAGTCCCGTGTCGGATTGGTCGACGGATCGTTGGAACCGAGGTCCAGGATCGATCCCATCAGATCCACCAGGTCGGGGTGGAGCGTCCCCTTCGGTGCATCCCAGGCCGCATCCCGCACCTCGTCGTCCGAGATCGGCCTGTGTTGTCGCCATGCGTCGACGATGTGCCGCTTGACGTTCTTGTCCTTCGGACGGTTCGCGAGGACCTGCTCCCAGGAATCGGCCGCTGGGACGAACGATGCGACCGGCAGGTAGAGGATGATGTCCTCGAGGGACAGGAAGGCGGCGCGGTAGCGGCTCAGCGGGACGCCGTGCTCAAGGGCGGCGAAGCCGAGGTCAGCCAAACCCTGTGCCTCATAGCCCTTGGTGCGCTTGATCTCCTGCAAGAGCTGTCGAGTGCGCTCGTCGTCGTCCGCCGCGGCTGCCTCCTGGGCCTGGTGCCAGAGTTCGCCGACCGCCTCGCCACCCAGCTTGTCGAGGACGATCAGCGCCGGAGCGTCGCTCATCTCCGTGTAGATCGGTCCAGCCGCTTCGCCGAGCTTCTTCGCGCCCCCGATGACGACGATCCGGGCACCGGCGTGGCGAAGTGCGGGCCCGAGGAACGCTGACAGCACGTCCCGGTCGTGGACCCCTTCGACGAACACCCACGCGCGAGTGAGGTTCCAGAAGTCCGACGAGACCAGCCCGAACTTGTCGGCCGAGTCTCGAGTGGGTGGACCGCCGAGCAAGAGGGGCTGCTCATCGACCAAGACCGTACGACCGTCTCCGTCGCGGGTCACGTGCAGCTGACGCGCCTCCGGCTGCCCGAGGAAGAACGGGCTGTGCGAGGCGACGATGATCTCGAGATCCTGTTCGACGAACCGGCAGAGGTCCGCGAGGGTCGACGCGAGACCGAACTCCGCTTCGCGGTGCAGACCCAGTTCAGGCTCATCGATCAGCAGCACGAGCGGGCGTCGGGATCGCCATTCCCAGGGATGCCCATGAGCGGAGTGGGTCTGCATGCCCAACGTGATCATCGCGCGTGCCCACCTGCCCTCTGCCAGCGACAAGTCATCGAGGTCCACCCACCCGAGAGGCGTCCGGGCTTCCCAACGAGGCAGGTCGCCCAGGATCCACCGCTCAGGCCCCTTCAAGTTGAACCGGTACTGCCGGTACGGAGCTGATACCACCGCGGAGAGACTGGCGATGTGGTCTTGCACGCCCGCGATGAGGTCGAGGTGCTGGTCGTCGATCGCGAGCCCACCGTCACGCTCATGACCAGGAACCAACCGGTTCATCATTAGCTCATGCGGATCGGGCAGACGGTCGAAAGAGAGCACCTGCGCGGGGCCGTCGGCCTGCCGGACCCAGCCGATCGGGTGGTCTCCCCCGCTGACGATGTAGTCCACGACATCACCTGGGAGCAGACCTCGGTAGCTCGTGGATGCCTCGAAGACCTGCATGTGGTCTATGGCGTGCATCAGCCCCCACCCTGGGCCTTCAAGACCGGCGGACCGGTTGGCGCCCGCGATCAGAAGCGCTCCGCCATCGTCGTCATGCACATCTCCGTACCCGCCTTGCGCGGCCGCGATCTCACCCCACGTCCCCTGGTCGGCGAGGCCGGGCAGGACCGAGCGGCTGAGCCAGAGGTCCGGGGTGTCCCACACGTCGACGTCCTGCTCGCGTTCGACCGTGAGCGCTGGGTCGACAGCGAGGTGCAGCGCGGCATCGCGCTCCACGTGGAACTCGTGTTCGCCACGGAGGAGTCCGTCGAGCTCCCCCAGCAAACGGCTCTTGCCCGCCCCGTTCTTGCCGTACAGCACCGTGAGACCTGGCTTGAACGCATACGCCACGGACCCGATGGGCGGCGGTCCGTAGCTGTAGAACCCGAGCAGCCGCAGACGCTGGTCGTCGTTCCGCAACCCCAACTCGTCTGCTTCCACCAAGACACCCCGTTCACGACAATCCTTCACACAGCTATAGCCGGGCGGCTCACCGCGTCACCTCCACCACCTTGAACGCGGCCGGCGGCCCTTCCCGAACGCCGTCAGCCCCCTCGAGCAAGACGGTCAGCACTCGGTCCTCCAACTGCTCGATCCACAACGTGCCCTCGATGACCTCTCCGCGGTGACGTGCACGGACGAGTCGCCCATCCAACTGCGGGAGGGACTCGCCCGCGACTGGTCGCCAGGCCGGTTCCGGTCGGCCGGACGTGTCCCCCAGCAGCCGGTCGAACAGGTCGGCCACCGGACCACGGCGCAGCGAGTCGTGGCGCCACTGGTTGCGGAACCCTCGCAGGCACCGGTAGCAGGACGTCTCGCGGCCGCACTCGCAGTCGGCAACCCGCCGGTGCGCGGCGTGTAGGACCTCCTCGATCTGCGCGTACACCCTGGACACGTGACCAGCCCCTCCGGGCACGTTGTCGTAGAGGACCAGCCGGGGCACGCCGTCGGCGACCTGGAGCGTCCCGTCGAGGTCGTCCCGACTGATCTCCAGAGTGGTCGCCGCGGCCTCGATCACGGCGTAGAGGGTGGACCACCAGACATCGTGGCTCACGTAGTCCACTGGACCCGAGACGTCGAGGACCAGCACGTCGGTCTCGAAGCGGTGCGCCAACGACACCATGCTCAGCGTTCCGCTGCACTCACGACCCGTTCGGGGATGGCGATGGGTCCTCTGGCGCCGACCGGCGACGGCCTGACCGGTCCCGCACCAGTCGCAGATGAGGAACCCCGCGCTGTTCGGACCACTGTTGACCACCACCATGCGTTGTCGCTCGCGGGTGAAGGCTCGCACCACCCCACCTGGTAGGTGCAGCACCGCGGGGTCATCGGCACCAGCCGTCTCGGTGAGGAACACATCGCCGGAGTACGAACGCGCCGGACGGGACGTCGGGCGCTTCGGCTTGTCCGTCTTCTCCGCGATGAAGCCGAACTCCGGGACCAGGTAGACGCGCACCTTCGGCGCCTCCCCGCCGCTCCGACCACAGGCTTCGCACTGCTCGACCGCGAACGATCCGATCTCCTCGCGGTACCAGCCACATCCGCAGCTCGCGAAGTGCCGGGAGTCCAGGTCGCGGTTGGGCAGTCTCGCGACGCCGGCGCTCTTCCACAGCCACCCCCCGGCGACGATCTCGTTGCCCGGGGCGTAGTCGCTGATCGCCAAGCCCAGGTCGCGATCGAGGGCGAGCTTGCCGGCCTCCGGCACCGGGATGTGGCCAGTTGCGAGCTCGACGGAGTCCACTGGGAACCCGTACTTCGGGAGCAGGTTGTGACTGCCCAACGTCGCGAAGAGGTTCCGCGATCGGAGCGTGCGACCTACACGCTGGTACATGGCCGCGGCCCCGTGCCGACCTGCTCGCGACGCCTCCTCCTCGAGCTGCTGGTACTCCTCCACCTCGGTACGGAACCGCGTCCCGGTCGTCTCGAGCAGGGCACGCATGCGCTCGATCCACCCCTCGCCTGCGGCGAGATCAGCCTGCAACGGCGGCGGCACGACGTGACGGATGGCGTCGGCCACCTCGAGCGGGAGGTCGCGGAGGTAGGCATCAAGGCGGTCCGCGGGCGCGTCCCCTCCGTCCCGCGCGAAGAACTCCCCCACCTTCGTCGGGGTCGGGTGCGCCTGGGCATCGTGGCGCAGGAAGGCCGCGATGGCGACGGAGTACGCGTGGCGCTCGGCGATCCGCGGGTTCGTCACCGCGACGTGTGGGGGTTGGATCCGACCCGCGATCATGGTGGTCGGGTCGCGGTAGAAGGTCAGGTCGTGTGAGCGCTGCTGGGCGTAGGTGAGCACCAGGGCGGCGGAGGAGGCTCGACGGCCAGCGCGTCCTGCACGTTGCAGGTAGTTGGAGGTCCGAGGCGGGACGTTCCGCAGGATGACGGACTCGAGCTCGCCCACATCCACCCCGAGTTCGAAGGTGGTCGAGCACGACAGGGCGTTCACCTTCCCATCGACGAACTCTTGCTGGATGCGGGCTGCCTCTGCTGGCGCCCACTGGGCGGTGTGCTCGCGCACGCTCAGCGGGATCGGCGTCAGGCCTCGCGCAAGGGTGCGGTAGTGGTGGGCGTCGGCTGTGGCGGCTGGTGGTGACCACGAGTCCAACCGGCCCCCGCACCCGTAGGTCGAGCACACCCCGCGAACGGCACGAGGGGCGAGCTTGCGACAGGTGGCGCACCGGTAGACCGGTGCGGTGTCGGTGACCTGGCGGAGTCGGAGGAGCTCGTGGTTGACCTGCTGCACCGGGCCTTCGACCTTGTGCTGTCGTGGGCTGAGCAACGTCGGCTCCCCGTCGACGAGCCAGCGCCACAACCCCTCCAGGATCGGTTCCGCGGGCGCGTCGGCGTGTCCGAGCGCAGCCATCACCTTCCGGAGGTAGTCGAGCCGGCGGTTGATGCCCCGCCCCGGCATCCAGGAGAGGATGCGTCGTGCGGAGTTGGGTCCTGTCCCACGCACGTAGATGGGTCCCTTGCGCGGTTCGAAGAGGTCGTCGTCGGGATCGACGCCGTCGGGTGCGGTGAGCGCACCTTGGTCCCGCAGCGTGCGGAGCAGCTCGAAGATCAAGTCCCAGGCCTCGCGTTCGTCGAGGCCGAGAGCCAGGAGCGGCGCAGGGACCTGCCAGGCGGGGTGCCGGTTGACGTCGATCGCGAGCAAGCCGAGCCCCTCCAGGCTGGTCGTCGACACCACGGGGATCAGCTCAGCCTGCAACCACGTCCCCACCCGTCGCAGCTTGTCGCCGGATGTGGCGTTCCAGTGGAAGAACTCGTGGTCCTCCGCGACCTTCCGAGCTGCCCGGATCACCTCCTCGCAGTCCACCTCGTCGTCGTACCGCGTCGCCACCTCGAGTCCCGACAGGAGGCAGGTCCGGCGGATGAGCTGCTCGTACGACCCCTCCAGGTACGGCGCGAAGTAGGCCGCGTCCTGCCGTGAGTCGGCGAACAGCAGCAACTTGCGCCCGGCACCGGGGTCGGCGACCGATGGATCCTCCGGGAGCTGCTGGTACAGCTCGGTGGCGAGGACTGCCACCGCCGCGTCGCGCCCCGATTCGAACAACCTGATCTGCCCGGCGTTGCTGCGCCCACCGCAGAGCGCGCACGACCGACCATCCCTGGGTGCCTGCAGGACGTGGCGAAGGCTTCGACCACCACAGGCGCACGACACCGGCTCTTCGTCGTGGAGCCGTCCGCACCGGCTGCACCACCAGTGGCCGGACAGCTCACCCAAGGCCGCGTCGATCCGTTCGAGCGTCTCGTCGTCCTCGTCGGCGAGGGGCGCGATCTGCGCTGCCTCGGAGAGGATGAACCACGATGGGGTCTTTTGCCGCGCCTGGCGCGGCACGAGGTAGACGTCCCCGTCCCGACGAGTGGTGCTGCCGACCAAGTAGGTCGCGTTGCAGCGCTTGCACACACCCAGCTCGGCGCATGCACCTTCGCAGCTCGGACACGTCTCGTGGCGGGTGAGCCAGACGTGCGGACCGCTCGGGTCGAGGCAGACGAAGGCACCTTCGGTCGCTCGTGCCCAGAGGTGGTAGCGCGCGGAGAGCAGCGGCGTCCCGTCCTCGTGCAACAGTCGAGAGCCCAACGCGACCAACCGTTCCAGATCGGTCGCACGCGTCCGGTCACCGAACAGCTGCTCGGTGAGCCGGTCAACCGCGGCCGGTCCTGCGGCCAGCGTCTGGCGGAGCGCCAGCAGCCGCGACTCGGCCGCCATGGCGGCAACGGCCGATCGCGCGCCGTCGGGTAGGTAAGGCCGGAGCGCCAGCTCCGGGTCGTCCGCCACCGCCGCCGTCGCGTAGACCTCATCAGGTAGAGGTCCCCACGCACCGTCGACCTCCACCGGTCGTCGCGTCGCCCAGACGACGTCCTGCTCGACGTCATCGACGCCGTAGCTGAACGACGCGCCGGTGAGGTGGGCGGCGAACTCCGCAACCTCAGGTCCGGCGTCGCGGCCACCGACCGTGGCGCTGGTGAGCAGGTACTGCAGGTCACGTCCTCGCGCGACGCGATCCTTCACCCTCCGGAGCAGCATCCCGACCTCGATGCCGCTTGCGCCGTCGTAGACGTGGGCCTCGTCGAGGACGATGACGTGCCAGGAGTCGGGGTTGGCGTCGAACAGTCCCGTGTCCGCCGGTCGGAGCAGCAGGTACTCCAACATCGCGTAGTTGGTGATCAGCAGGTGCGGTGGTCGTGCCTGCATCGCTTCGCGGGAGAGCAGCTCGTTGGGGGGCGGCTCCACGCCGGGGAACTGCTGGGTGAACGCGTCGCGGGCCTGCTCGTCGGTCTTCTTGGTCTCACCGATGTACCGGCCGAACGTCACCTCCGGCATGCCCGCCAACAGCGTGCGCAGACGCTTCATCTGGTCGTTGGCCAGCGCGTTCATCGGGTACAGCAGCAGCGCGCGAACCCCTGGGGTCTGCAACGAGCCCGCCGCCTGCTCTGCCATGAGCCTGGCCAGGATCGGCAGCATGAAGCTCTCGGTCTTCCCCGACCCGGTCCCGGTGGCCACGACGAGGTTCCGTCCCAAGAGGGCCTTGCGCAGTGATTGCTCCTGGTGGACGTACAGCGGCCTGGTCAGCGGCAGCCCGCCGGGGACGTCGAGGCGTTCCAATGACGGAGGGAGCAGCCCCTCCTCGATGAGGTCCTTCAGCGAGCTGCCAGCCGCGAACGGCGGCGTCGCTTCCAAGAAGGGCCCGCTGACAAGGGCATCATCAGCCTTGAGCGCAGCGGCCAAGGCGTCCTGGATGGCGCTGTCGCGAACCGGGAGGAGGGTCTCGAGGTAGCGCAGGTACGCAGCGCGCACCTTCGCGGAGGTCTGGATGGCGTCCACGGTCAGATCTCCTCTGCGAGCAGTGCACCCTCGGCGAGGACGAGGTCTGCGGCGATCAGTTGCGGGACCGCCTGGGTCAACCGGCCCAACGCACGGCTCCAGCCTCCACGCATGCGGTGGTCATCGGTGTCCCGCCTGGCATCCAGACGGAGCACAGTTGCGAGGGCGAGGGAGGCCGCCGGCGCGGCTTGCCAGGCGGAGCCCTGGACGCGACTTCGGATCGCCGCGGTCAGGACGCCCGGGGCCTCCGCGTCCAGGACGGCTGCGAGCGTGGCCCCGACGATGTTCTCCCACTCGTTTCGGAACGGGTCGAGGGGGGATCGGGGGTCTCGCAGGTGACCGAGCAACCTCCGACCGCTCAACGCCTGCGCATCGGCCTCCAGCAAGCGGCTCGGCACGATGCCCGCTGCACGGAAGACCATGTCCAGCACATCATCGGGCATCTCGATCAGGCCTTGCTCCTCGAGGAGTGGGCGACGCATGACCTCGGTGCCCTCGCCGCAGAGGACGTCGGTGAACGCAGGCCCGACCGCATCGGCGATGAGCTGCGTCATCCACCCCTCAGCGCCCTCGCGCCGGATGTGCGGCGCGGCGGCGATCACCCCGAGTGGCGGCCATCGGAGGACGAGCTCCTCGATCTCGTCGGGGTTGAACCCGCCCACGTCGACGCTGAGGAGCCCCAGACCCAGCGCGGTGGTGCCCGCTTCGGCCGGCGAGGTGACCGTGGCGCCGACTGCTCGCAGCGCTGCACCGGGATCCTCCTCTGCGCGCTGGCGGATCGATCGACGGACGGCGTCGACCGGCAGCCGGCGATCGACCCTGTCGAGCAGCGGGTACACGGCTACGACGTCGTCGATGGCCGTCGCGTCGCCATCGGGGAGGGTCCCGTGGAGGAGGAGCGCAGAGATCGGGTCATCGACCGTCGTGGGGTTGGGTAGGTCGACGTCCGCGACGTTGCGCCCGGGGAAGGGGAACGGCGGCCACGGTTTGGGCACCCAGGGATCCTCGAGGCGGAGGAGGACGCGGAGGGGGCCGGCGTGGATCAGCTCGGCTGGCAGGAGCACCGTGCCGCCGGTCGGTACGACCAGCGTCGAGGGCGGCGCTGTCGGGTTCAGGTGCTGGTAGATCCCGGCGGTCACCCCGTCCGCGGTGGTGGTGATCTGCAACGCGTCGTGGGTCGGACGAGCGGTGAGGGTCTCCGCCAGAGCGGCCGGTCGGACCTGGGCGACGACGTCGTGCCGTCCACCGGATCTGAGCACGAGGTGGCACGCCTTCACCGCCGCGACCGTGTCGCTGATCTTCGCGAGGTCGTAGGCGACGACCCCGGCACGTCGGGCGACGCCGTCAAGTCGCTGGAGCGGAGTGCCGTGCGCGTCGGTGACGTGGAGGGTGGGTGCCGGGACGGACGGGTCGCAGCGGACGACGAGCTGACCTGGATCGTCGATCAGCTCCTCCGTCGCGATGGTCTGCGTCGCGTGGCTCCACTGGATCGGCTGCCCGGTGCGGATGTGCTGCGAAGCCATCCCCGGCGGACGGATGATCACCGGCAAGGCCCCGCCCGGGAGTTCGATCACCTCTCGGGTCTCGGCTTGGGCACCGCTCAGCTCGGTGTGGGTCTGCGTGCCGCTCGGGTGGGTGATCACGACCGTCGCGGGGCTGAGGCCGGTGGGCGTGAACGACCGCCAGCTCGGGATCATGGCGACCTCGAGATCCGGCGCGAGCGCGAACTGGGTCCGCAGGCCCCGCCCCAACGGTCCGCGCACGGTCAGGTCGACGAGGCCCACCTGGACCCTGTCGCCGTCGAGGGCGATCTCCTGGACCGGCCCGCCGTCGAACTCGTGCACCTCGACCGCGGCATCGGATTCCACCCGTAGCCGCCACGTGATGTCGGATGACGACACGGGGAGGCGGAGCTGCGGCGGATCGGCGTACACGGGAACGCCGTCGACCGTGGTCACGTGGGAGAGGGCGTGGCCGATCAGCTCGGGCTTGGTGGCGTGATCGATGCTCCGGGTTCGGCCGTCGGCGAGGCCGATGACCTGTGCGTCACTGAGGTCGAGGAGCTCAGCGCACCACCCAGCCCAGCGGTGGACGGTCGTGTGGTGCTCGACCACGTGATGCCCGGCGTCTTGCAGCTCCACGTCGCAGGGGTGCAGCGCCCAGACCGTTCGGCTCCGGAGCTGACCGGACATCGGCAGCGCCTTGCCATCGCCATCGAAGAGCAACAGGGGCGAGCTGCCGTCGGCCACGCGGATCTGCGTGCGCTGCCCGCGCCCGTCGACGTCGATCCGCGCCACCCTCGGCGGGACAGGGAGATCGATCGACTCGGTGGTGTCGCCCGCGCTGCTCGGTGCGAGCACTTGCTGCTCGTCGCCGTCGAAGCGCACGGTCCACATGACCGGGGTGTCGCTCTGCAGGCTGGGCAACATGATGTGGACCCCGACGCCGTACGGATCGAAGGCGAGCGTGGGCCGGGCGAGGGGGACACGCGCCCGGGTGGGCTGCCGGGTGGTGCGGTCGCTCTGGATGACCCGGAACGCTTCGTCGATGAAGCGCTGAGGCAACCCGAGTCCATCGGGGGCACCGAGCCCGGCCTGTATCCCGCGCATGAGGTCCAACGAGCGGTCCAAGAAGTCGACGGTGTACGCGCCGCCGAGCTGGACGAAGCGGACGATGGGTGCGTCGACGTACAGACGACCCGTCGCAGCCCGGTAGGCGAGGCGCTCCGCGATCGCTGCGGCGTCGTCGCTCCCGAGTCGCCCGGCCTCGTCGTCGATGGCCTTGAACCAGTCCCCCAGGCAGTAGATGGGCACCCCTGCGTGGAGGAGTATCCGAGCGAGGTAGCGCTGCACCCGCTGTCCTTCGAGCTCGGGGAACGTCGTGAGGTGGAGCCTGTCGAGACAACCCTCGAAGAGCTGTCCCCAGGCTTGAGCGATGTTGCCGTCCCCGTCGACGTTGGCGGCCCGGAAGACGTGCGGCCAGTACCCACCGTCGTAGTGGATGGACGCCGCCCCGCTGAGCGCGGTCGCGAACACGGCTGGGTACCTGGCCCGGATCCTGCGCGCGGCTTCGGCCTGGTAGTAGGACATCCACTCCAGCCCGATGAGCCGAAGCGCGCGATCGATCTCATCACGGTCCAGCTCGAGCTCGGCGAGAAGAGAGACCCCCTCAGCTCGTGTGCGCCACGCCTCCTCGAGGTCACGGATGCTCATCGCTGCCACTGCCTCGTCTCCCCCCGCACGGCGGACCGACCTGACTGCAGGTGCTTGCTGATGAGGTCCGCCATGCCTACCTGGTCCTCGCCGCCCTTGATCACCTCGTGCCATGGATCATGGCAGACGGGTGGGACACGAGGTGGAGACGAATCGGTGCCCCCGAGATCACACAGACGCGAGGCCCGGCTAAGCGCATGAGTTGGACGGGCCTCCGCGTTCCCTCGTGGCGCTGCTCGATCGACCTCCCAGCGGTGATGGCTGGAGTGCACGGCGCGATCCGCCTAAGCAACCGTCGACCTGGCGTCACGACCGATGCCTGAGGCGGACATGTAGCCTCGGCATGTCGTCTTCGCCCGCGGGCTACCCGGCTTGAGCCGCCCGCGACCCAGGGGGTACCAACATGCCGATCTTCATCCCTGCCCTGATCGCCGGTGCCGGTGCGATCGCATCAGCGGGCGGCTTGGGGTCGGCGTACCGGGGACGGCAGAAGCTCGCTGAAGCCCGTCTGATCGCAGACGATGCGAAGGCGAAGTACGACCGTGCCACGGCGCTCACGCATCGAGCAGCGGACGCGACCGAGGTGCTGGTCAGTTCCTACAGTGCACAGCAGGCTGACGCTGTCCACGTGGTCGTCGACCGCATGGTCGCGTTCCTGATCCGGCATCGACAAGAGGTGCGGCGGTCGTTGCAGGCGTTGATCGACAACACCAGCGTCACCGTTGGCGAGATCGAGGAGCTCCAGGGGAACGCCCCGGTCGCGGACATCATGCGCGGAGCCATCAAGGCCGCTGGGACCGGCGCAGCGGTGTACACGGGGGTTCCATCCGTTGTCGCGGCCATGGCGTCGGCCAGCACGGGCACGGCGATCTCGGGCCTGAGCGGGGCTGCGGCCCAGAACGCGGTCCTCGCATGGCTCGGCGGGGGATCGCTTGCAGCCGGAGGCGGTGGCATCGCGCTAGGCAGTGCGGTCCTCAACGTCGCGGTTGCGGGACCGGTGATGCTCGTGGGGGGACTGGTACTCAACGGTCACGCGGAGAAGATTCTGACCGCCGCCACGGAGTACCGGGTCTCGCTGGAGCTGAACGCGGAGGAGCAACGCGTCTTGCGCAGCAAGCTCCGAGGGATCCGGCGACGGGTGACCGAGCTGTCGGACGTCCTCGGGTCGCTCGTCGACCGAGCCACCGACGCACTCGACCGCCTGGAAGGCGTGGACTTCGACCCGGACGTGCACACGGACTTGTTCAGCGCTGCCATCATGTACGCCACTGCAACGAAGGCGGTGGTCGACACCCCTCTGCTCGCTGACGACGGGACTCTCAACGAGGAGACGCATCGACTGGTCATCAACTATCGGCAGGTGAGCTGAGCATGGGCGACGGAGCCCAGGAGAAGTCGATGGGCGCCGCTGTGCCCTCCGATCCGATCTCCGCCTTGTGGGCTGTGGTCGAAGCGACCAACGAGTACCTGGGGCTCCGCGAACGCGAGCGCAGCCACCGCCACGAACTCGACGCCTACCAGGCCCTCGAGACGGAGCGGATCAAGACCGCCGAACGAGTCTTGACCGACTACTTCGACAAGGTGTTCAGCGAACGGCGCGAGAACTTCGCCGAGCTCTGGTCTCGGCTCGATGTAGCTGCGGCGGCGGGCGACTCCAGCCAGGTCGCGCAGATCATGCACGGCATCGTGGAGCTCGCGAAGAGCTCTCCACTCTCGGATCTAGGTGAACTGCCGAAGCTGCGGGAAGCCCTCAACGACCCGAACCACGTATGGGACCTCTGACAACCGCGGTGTGTCGCCGCTGCCCGTAGACGAGCCGCTGCATGGCTGACTGGTCCTCGTCCCCGTTCTTCGAGGTGCCGCCGCCCGCCTGGCTGGTGGCGAACCGGAGCGCCTTCGCGATCGCCGATACCTACCCCGTCAGCCCCGGGCATGCGCTCGTCGTCAGCCGTCGGCTGATCGCCACGTGGTGGGAGGCCACGCCCGAGGAGCAAGCGGACATCCTCGTCCTCGTCGATGAGGTCCGTCAGCTCCTCGACGCCCAGCACCGTCCGGATGGCTACAACATCGGGATCAACGTGGGCGATGCCGCGGGACAGACGGTCCCGCACCTCCACGTGCACGTGATCCCGCGCTACGCCGGGGACATCGCCGATCCGCGGGGCGGGGTGCGGCACGTCATCCCGCACAAGGGCAACTACCTCCTCCCCGTCGACGACCGCGAGCCGCACCTCACCGAGGGCGGGAGCGAGGGGCTCGGCACCCCCCTCCTCCGCCTCATGCGCGATCCCGCGTTCGATCGCATCGACCTGGTCGTCAGCTTCGTCATGCGCTCTGGCTGGACGATCGTGGAGGCGCCGCTCACCGACGCCGTCGAAGGCGGCGCCGTGGTCCGCGTGCTGACCACCGACTACCTGAACTACACCGACCCCCACGCGTTGACCCGTCTGCTCGACCTGACCACCACGTGGCCCGACCGGGTCGCCGTCAAGATCTTCAGCGACCCGGTCGTCGCCTTCCACCCCAAGAGCTACCTGTTCTGGTCCAGCCGATCGGAACGGGCCATGTCGTTCGTGGGCAGCAGCAACCTCAGCCGCTCGGGACTGGACGGCGGCGTCGAGTGGAACCTCGGCGTGCCGACCGCCGGGCCGATGCGTGAGGCCTTCGAACGGCTGTGGGCCGACGACCGGACCTTCGAGCTGGACGAGGGGTGGTTGCAGGCCTACCGCCATCGCCGGCCCCTCGAACGACCAGCCAGTCCCGGCACGGTCGCCCCCGAGGTCGTCGACGAGCCCGAGGCACCCGTCCAGCCCGTCGCCCCTCGTCCGATCCAGCAGGAAGCGCTCCTCGCGCTGGAGGCCACTCGTGCGGCCGGGCACCGGGCCGGGTTGGTGGTGATGGCCACCGGCCTCGGCAAGACCTGGCTCGCCGCCTTCGACACGGCCCGCCCGGCGTTCCGCAGGGTGCTGTTCATCGCGCACCGCGACGAGATCCTGCGGCAGAGCCTGGAGGTGTTCCGCCGCGTCCAGCCCGACCAGAGCTTGGGCATCTACATGGGGGAGCGGAGGGAACGGCACGCCAACGTGGTGTTCGCGAGCGTCCAGACCCTCGTCCGCCACCTGGAGGACTTCGACCCGCGCGAGTTCGACTACGTCGTGGTCGACGAGTTCCACCACGCCGCGGCGCGGTCGTACCGCCACGTGATCGACCACTTCTCCCCCGCGTTCCTTCTCGGCCTGACCGCGACGCCGGAGCGCATGGACGGCGCCGACCTGCTCGGGCTGTGCGACGACAACCTGGTCTACGAGTGCAACGTGGTCGAGGGCATCGACCGCGATGAACTGGTCCCCTTCGCCTACCACGGGATCCGCGACATCATCGACTTCGCACCGATCCCGTGGCGGAACGGTCGGTTCGATCCCGCCCAGCTGACCGCCGCCATCGAGACCCGGGAGCGGGCGGCGCACGCGATGGCCGAGTGGGAGCGCCGCCGAGGGACGCGAACCCTCGCGTTCTGCGTCACCACCACCCACGCGGACTTCATGGCCGCCTACGCGGCGGAGCAGGGCCTGCAAGCCGCCGCGGTGCACAGCGGACCGACGTCCGCGGGCCGGCGGGAGTCCGTCGAGCGGCTCGAGCGAGGGGAGCTCGACATCCTCTTCACCGTCGACGTCTTCAACGAGGGCTTCGACCTGCCGTCGATCGACACGGTGCTGATGCTCCGGCCCACCGACTCACCTGTGGTCTTCCTCCAGCAGCTCGGTCGCGGCCTCCGCCTGCAGGAGGGCAAGGAGCAGCTGACCGTCGTCGACTTCATCGGCAACCACCGGTCGTTCCTCCTCAAGCCGAGGACGTTGCTCGGCCTCGGCATGGCCGGGGCACCCTCGAACCGCGACATCCAGGAGGCGATCGAGCGAGGTGCCTGGCCACTACCCCCCGGCTGCTCGGTGAACTGGACCCTCGACGCCATCGACCTGCTGGCGGAGCTGGCTCGGGACGCGCGGCGCCGTCCGGGGTCGGCGCTGGTGGAGTACCTGCAGACCCACCACGAGGAGTTCGGCGAGCGGGCGACCGCGATGCAGGCGCTCCGGGCCGGGCTGAACCCGGCGAGCGCCCGGTCGACCGACGGCGGGTGGTTCGGACTCGTGGACGGCCTCGGCCAGCTGACGGCGGAGGAGGGACGGGTCTGGCGACGGCACCGCGCGTTCTTCGACGAGCTGATGACGACGTCGATGACGCGGTCGTACAAGTTCGTGCTCCTCCGGGCGTTGATCCACGACGGCGCGCTGCTGACCGGCGCCCCGCTGGACCGCCTCGCCCAGACCAGCCACGACCTGGTGGTGCGCGACCCGCGCCTGGTGGCGGACGCGACGACGACGTCCATGCCGGACCCGGTGGCCGCTCCTGCCTCGCAGTGGGCCCGCATGTGGCGGGCCAACCCGGTCACCGCGTGGACCGGCGGCTTGTCGGCCGGAGCGGCGTGGTGGCGGGTGGAGGACGAGCGGTTCGTGCCGACCTTCGACGTCGCCGAGGAGGACGGGCCGACCTTCGTCGCGCTGGTCTCGGAGCTGGTGGAGTGGCGCCTCGGCGAGTACCTGCTCCGGCGCCAGCCGGCACGCGAGGGGTCCGGCGTGATCGAGTGCGCCGTCAGCCACGCCAACGGCAACCCGATCGTGCGGTTCGACCGGTCACGGCACCCCTCCCTCCCCCAGGGGACGACCCCGTTCCTGGCCGGCGGTGAGGAGTACGAGGGCGACTTCGTCAAGATCGTCCTCAACGTCGCTCGGCGACCTGGGGAGAAGGGCAACGCCCTGCACAGCTTGTTGCGCGGCTGGTTCGGTCCCTCGGCGGGGTTGCCCGGCACCCGGCACCGGGTGGTGCTGGAGGAGGCCGACGGGCAGTGGGTCATGCGCCCGATCGGCGTCGACGCGCAGGTCGCTCCCAACGTGTTGCCGCTGTACCCCGACTACCAGGTGGCGTGCGGGCAGTTCGCGGCGGCGATCGACGGGAGCGCCGCGGCGGCGCACATCGAGCTGCGGGACCAGCTCGGGGAGGCGCACGACCCCGAGCGGGAGTTCGTGGCGGTGGCGTCGGGCGAGTCGATGGCGGAGGGTCCCGACGCGGTGAACGACGGGGAGCTCGTCCTGCTGCGCTGGGTGCGGGATCGCTCCCGCGCGGACCTGGTCGGGCACCGGGTGCTCGTGGAGTACGACGGCGGCGGAGGGCCGACGGCGGCGCTGAAGGACCTCGACCGCGACGGGTCCGGGTACGTGCTGCGGTCGGCGAACCCGGTCGTGGCCCCGATCCGGGCGACCGGGGACATGCGCGTCGTTGCCGAGTACGTGCGCAAGGTCGCCGAGCGGGAGGTCAACCCGCTGGCCGAGCACATCGGCACGTCGTTCCGACGCCAGGACATCCCGCCGCTGTACGGGCAGACCTTCAACCCCGGCAACTGGAACAGCGGCCACGTGTCGCTGGGCGACGACGTCGTGCTGTTCATCACCCTGCACAAGACCGCAGGGTCCGAGGGCGCGGACTACGACGACCGCTTCGAGGACCACGGTGTCCTGGTGTGGAGCTCCCAGACCAGCACCGGGCCGGACACGAAGAAGGGCCGGGAGATCCTGGACGCCCCCGCCGAAGGCCGTCGCATCCACGCGTGGATCCGCCGGCGCAAGGCCGACGTCGCGTTCGAGTACCGCGGGCTGGCCGTCCCCCTCAGCCACGAGGGCGAGCGCCCGATGTCGGTGCGGTTCAGGTTGCTGACGCCGTTGGACGCGGAGGCGCAGCGGCGGTTGCGCTGAGGAGCGGGGCTTCACGAAACGCACGGTTACCATCGGTGCTCTTAGCTCAACATTCGGTAGCTCATTTTCGCTGGGGCGAACGGCGTGCGATGGTGCTGGGTCGCGCACATCACGCGCGTGGACGGGTGTGGGGCAATGATTCGGTGGCGGGAGTTGGTCATCGAGTTGACCGAGGAGCCCAGGACGAAACCGACACACCTTCCAATACGCAGCAGCCGCGGACCAGCGGGTAGGGAAGGTTGAACATGAAGAAGATGATGTTGACGATGACGATGGTCATCGGCCTGGCAATGAGCACGATGACCGGGGCATTCGCTGCCGGCAACGAGGACTACCCGGGGCTGGAGCTGACCGCGGCGGTCACCGCGTGTGGCGAGGTGACGATGACGTTCACCAACCCGTACGGCTTCCCGCTCTCCGCCAACGGCGGCTTCGGTGAGCCCACGGTGGAGCGCGACTGGTCAGACGCGATCATCTCCGAGGGTCCGTACGCGGGACAGCCGTTCGGACTGTTCTACGCGGGGACCGACGTCTCGGAGTACGAAGGCGGAACCATCCGCAACCTGCAGGAGGGCACCGCGACCAAGACGTTCTCCATCGTCGAGGATGCGAACGGCGGATCCATCAACTTCGGCTACTTCGTGAAGAGCGGGTCGGAGCAGACCGCCTACATCCTGCGCGAGGACATCACGGTCAACACGAACTGCGAGCCGGATGTCCCCGAGACCAAGGACGACTGCAAGAAGGGCGGCTGGGAGGAATACGGGTTCCGGAACCAGGGCCAGTGCATCCGGTTCGTGAACACCGGTCAGGACAGTCGCTAGCCACAACTCAGCTAGTGAACCGGGAAACGGCGGACCCTCTGGGTCCGCCGTTCATCATCCCTCGCACCGAGCTGCCATCATCTGGCGCCGGAGGTACAGCAATCCCGCGGCGACCAGGTGGACGTTGGTTGGACTGGACCCGATGCAACAGCGAGCGACCTTCAGCAGGCCGGGCTCCTGACGACACCGAGCGTCGGCGACGAACCACTCCCTACAGACGGGCGGCGCTAGACCCGGGCCTGGTAGGCCTCCCAGGTCATCAGCCGGTCCTCGTCCTGTATGAGCCCCGCCTGCTCGAAGAGGTCGCGCACGGGAGACATGGGCGCACGGAAGACTCCGGGATGATCGACCAGTACCGTCAACAGTACGGTGAGGGGATCGGAGAAGCCGAGCGCCTCAGCCACCGGATGGTGTGCCCGGAGGATCGCCTCGACGCACTCCTCTTCCCGGGCCGCGGTTTCCTCGTCGTCGACCTCGACCGTCGAGATGGCCACTTCGCCCGACACCAGGCGCAGGACGAGCAGTTCGTCTCCAACTGTCTTCGGCGGCCAGCCTGGCGGGCCCCCGAGCGTCCACATCGCGCCGAATGGGCCCATCTCGTGCACGATCGTCAGGGCATGCCCGCCCACCACCGGCAACTCGGCAACACCGAGTGCCAGCAACAATCCGAAGTCGGGCTCCAACTCCAGCCGGCCGCCATCTTCCTCGTGCGCTGCGATGAAGCTGGTCAGCACCACACCCTCGAGCACGGACCTGACGTCACCCTCGCGCCCATCGGCCAGTGTGTAGGTGCCGGTGTCATTCACGGGGCGCCGCGTCATGGGTGTGAAGCTAGCCCCCATCTTCGGTGCAGGCACATGAGGCGGGGCCGGGCATCCAGGGGGCCGCTCGCCATCACAACTCTTGCGTACCGGGCGGCGCGACGTCACTCGGCGCTACCTCGACCGGGACGGCACATCGACGACCGGTTCGCGGGGTGGCAGCTCCTCGTCCTCGGCGAACGTGCGAATGGGTTCGAACCAACGGACCGGGCGTTCCATCCACGCGAGCATCGCCTGCATCGAGAGAACCCCGAACGTCGCCGCTGCGTTCGAGGAAGGTGTTGAGTCCGGTCGAATGGCCAAGTCCAGCGACCTAGCCCAGCTGGAGATCATGCGTCACGACGCTCCCGGAACTGGGTGTAGCGCCACTCGAGTCGAATCGGATCGGGACGGTCGACCCGGCGGCGCGGGAGCACGCGCAGGCGTTCTCGGTGGAGGTCCTGCAGGCCGTGGCGGAGCATGGGCCCGTCGACCTCGTGGAGCAGGTCGTCATCGACCTCGATGACCATGTCCGGGCGGACGCCGATGAATCGCTGGTCGTAGGCGGCGTGGTGGATCTTGCAGAGTGAGAGGCCGTTCGCGGTGATGGCGAGACCATCCGGGTGGCCGTCGGGCACGATGTGCGCGCCGTCGAGGAGGGACGGATGCCGGAGCTCGCACATCGCGCACCGGCCGTCGTACGCAGTGATCACCCGTGTGCGGAAGCCGTGCTGGTGCAGCCGGGTCTTGGCCTCCCGAGCGCCGTAGGCACGACCGTCGATCTCGATGGCGATCCCGCCTCCTCCCCCTGGGGTTCTGTCAAGGGCCAGTAGAACTTCCCCAGGGGCGGTCACGGGTTGTCCCCGCTGGTGGCCACCAGATCTCCCCGCTGGTGGCCACCAGAACCTCCCCGGTCAGGGTGTGGTGAGCGGGGTCACCCCCTT